>DYLV01000232.1 GCA_020721925.1 Leptospira biflexa | reverse complement strand
CGTCTTTACCACTTCTGAAATATGTTCCAGATTAGCAATGATAAGGCGCGCTTTGAGGGTTTTCATCAGCGCGGTTTTGTCGATAAATACGGTAAGCTCGCAGCATGACATTCCTGATTCAAGGCCTTTTTTTATCGCACTTCTTTCCTCGGGAGAAAAATCAATCTTTTGCTGAGGTTTCGCTTCTGACCTATCCTCCGCCGCAGCATCGCGCGCAATTGATGCAGGAGATGATGGGACTGCCGTTTTTTCGGCGCCAACCCTCTCAATTTCAGCTATTATGCCCCGCAAATCCTGTTTCGGCTCCTCGCCCGAGGACACCGTCGCGATGATGTTGCTGATAACATCGAAGCATCGGAAAAGGACTTCAATAATTTCTGGCGTTGTGGAAAGCGTTTTATCGCGGATTCCCTGCAGGAGGTTTTCCATTTTATGGGCGAGCTCACTCAGACCATTGAGCCCCACGAAGGCTGCCGAGCTTTTCAGTGAATGGGCGGCCCGGAATATATTGTTTATAATATCGGTTGCATGAGGATTTCGCTCCAGTTCGAGGAGATTTTGATTTAATTCCTGAAGCTGTTCGTCCGCTTCCTCCAGAAAGATGTCCTGATATTCACCCAGTGTAAAAGCCATTGCAATTTCTCCACATAAGTCAATTTAATGCCACCATATCACCTCGTACAGGGCATCAGCGCTCCTCTTCGGAGAACAGAATATTTCCCAGGTTTAATATTACTATTAACCTTTCCCGCAACTTTCCGATCCCCTTGATAAAATCCTCCGATACACCTTCAATCAGGTTTGAAGGCGGATCTATGTCTTTATTTGGAATACGCACCACCTGATGCACATTATCCACAAGAAGCCCCACCAGCCTCTCGCCTATTTCCACGACGATTATGCGGGTCAGATCGGTGAATTTCGCTTTGCTGAGGCCAAATCTTTCGCGGACATCCACCACGGGGATGACATTTCCTCGAAGGTTAATCACTCCCCGGACGTACTTCGGAACATTCGGCAATCGCGTGATTTCCGGCAATCGCAAAATTTCATGTACCGCAAGAATATCGACCCCATATTCGACATCATCGATTATGAAACTCACAAGTTGTATGATGTCAAGCGACGATTCGCTCTCAGCGTTAGTTTCGGATTTGGCATCATCAATCACCGCAGTGGCATTTTCATCACGATGGAGTCTGCGTATGAGTTCCTGTATTTCCATGTTCATTCACCGCCAGTTTATAATATACCATTGGATAAAATATATCATCGAATAAACTTTGTAAATCAATTTTCTTTGAGATTATTCATTTTTTATAAAGGGAAATTTATCCATACGACTCCCTCTAATTAATATACGGCAAATTGGAGATATTTCAACAATAGAATCGCCGTAAAATAAAAAAACCCGTACACATGCACGGGTTCTTTCCTGGTCATGTGCGCACCGTCAATTTCTCCGCAGCACCACCATCCCATCATCCTGTGTACCGTAAATAATATTGCCTTGGGCAATGACGGCCGAGGTCGTTGCAATGGAATCCATCACATACGACCACTTCACGCTCCCGTCCTTCGTATCGAGCACATACAGAGCCTTGCCCGCAAGTATATACAAATCCCCCCTGCGAAGTGCGGGACGAACATTTATGGTTCCGCCCAGCGCTGCCTTCCAGACAGGTCTGCCGTCGTGAGTAAAAAAATGAACTTCGCCGGATGATGAAAACAGGAAAATGCCATTATTCTGCACAATAGGGCTTTGCGCAAGCCTGGTCTTTGTCGCATAGCACCATGCTTCACGCTTTTTTTCATAGTCATAGCAGATGAAATTGCCGTCCTCGGCGGAAAGATACAGCCGTCCATTCTTTCCGACAGACATACCAGCGATCCGTCCGGTCTGTATAGAAGATGAGATGGAGCCATCATGCATATTCATGTGCACCAGCTTCCCCTCATTTGTGGAAACAATAAGATTCTTGCCCACCGCAACAGGGGGAATAAAAATCCCGGAATGTAATTTTCTGCGCCATATTTCTCCTCCGGATGTACTGAGCGCATATACGGAGCCGTTCGATGTACCGGCGAAAAGCATTCCACGATAGTACGTCATGCCGCCTCCGAAAAGCAATTGTCCGTCAATGCGCCGCGACCAGATGAGCGTGCCCGAGCTTTTCGAAATGGCCGATATCTTCGAATCGGAGGTAGCACAAAAAATCGCATTTCCCCCCCATGCCAGCGGCGCCGTGACCGGTGATCCCAATTCACACGACCAGGTTTTGCCGGAAGCTGACAGCGCATCGACTGTTCCCCTTTTCCCGATGCTGATTATGAGGTTTTCTTCATCGATATACGCAACGAGGGCCGCATTCTTCGCCAATGCCCATTTTTCAAGTTCGCGTCTGTGCAACGCATTGCGTGCAGCAGCTGGCATATTCTCGACATTATGCGTGGGGACAATTTCATACGATTTATTAGAAAACCGTATATCGACCATGCTTTTTGCGCCTGAAACCTCATCTAGTGAGGGGCGCAAGAGGAAAAAATACACTCCAAAAGCTGCAATTACTATTGCGCAGAGCGCCGAAGCCAACAAAGGTTTTCGAAGAAAAATCGGCTTGTACGATGTTTTCCCGCTTTCGTTTCTTGCATCCCGCCTGATTTCAAGAAGCAAACGCGCAT
>DYLV01000002.1:9623-67798 GCA_020721925.1 Leptospira biflexa | reverse complement strand
ATATCCCATCCCACGCAGTACGCGGAAAGAAGCCCCAGATCGTGAAGATGAAAATCACATGCGGTATGCGCGTGACGGATTTCAGGTGGGTAGAGCCGTTCAAGCCAGTATTTTGCGGTGATGGCGGATGCGATGTGATTGTTGAGCCCCTGCAGGGAATAACTCATATTGCTGTTCTCATTTACCCGCCAATCGGAGCGGTCCAGATACTGTTCGATGAGTTCGATGCCTTCGTTGAGGAGGTCTTTCCCTTCGCGAATTTTACGATGCTGTTCACGGTAGAGGATATATGCTTTCGCGACTTTCGCATGGCCTTTCTCAATAAGTATTTTTTCAACCAGATCCTGTACGTTTTCAACCGTAGGTATGCGGTCGTCTTTATATACAATTTCAAGAATGCCCACCACAGAACGTGAAATGCCTTCCGCAATCTCTCGATTGGTGCCACCGACCGCTTTTGCTGCTTTAAAAATCGCTTCGGTGATTTTTTCTATGTTGAATGGAACGATCCTTCCGTCTCTTTTTCGTATGTAACTGACCGGTGAACTTGTTCCTTCCATGGCAACTACCCAAAGGATAAATTATTGATACTATTGTTGCACGCTGCAAAACCGTGTATTTGTTTCACTACAAAACAAAATACCAGATTTAGATTGCGAATACCACAGGACTCGCAACCTGAACTTCAGCGATTCTCAATTCAAATTAATAATAACAGGGGAATGAAAACGCAAAGCCAGTATCGTACCATATTGATGTTGGACCCGACACGACTGCTTTGACGACCCCACAAAAAAATACCACCCATGAACGCATGCCCGCGCTTTATTGTATTATGCTCTTCAGGAGTAACTACGAATGAAAAATGTGTTGTCCATGGGATTTTATACCACTACCAAACGCAAATAAGTTCGTCAATAAAAATATTATGTCCCTTTAGATTTTTTTTGCTTTTTTCCGCACGTAAAACCGGAAGAGCGCCACTATGATTTTAGAATTATAAAAAGTACAGAAATTTTTTCTATTTTTCGCGGATAATGTATGAAATGAATTGTACACGGAAAATACTCGACATCATCCCATTCATACATCAATAATGACGCATTAAAATCCAATTCCACTCATGCGAAAAAATATTTCATACTACGAGGCTGCATAATGAAAGAGATACAACGCTTTGCCGAAGTGATATCGAAAAAAGCTGGCGCTATTCTTCTCTCCGGTTTCCGGGCAAAAAGCACCACCATCACCTATAAACGCATCACGGATATCGTTACGAATATGGACAGAAAATCAGAAGAGTATCTATGTGAAGCGATTCAGAAGCGCTTTCCTGAACATGCTATTGTCGCAGAAGAAGGCAGCAGTATTGAAAGTGCAAGCGACCTCGTATGGTATATTGACCCACTTGATGCCACGAATAATTATGCGCATGGCATCCCTTTTTTCTGCATCTCGATTGGCATTTTTTCAAAAAGTCTTCAAAAAGTAATGGTAGGTGTTGTATATGACCCTGTCCATGATGAACTGTTCAGCGCATATCGCGGCGGAGGTGCACATATTAATAGCACGCCGATCCATGTCAGCAAAACCGGATCTCTCAATCGCGCGTTTTTAGCCACAGGCTTTCCCGTAAACCGCGACAACGCCTGCAGGGACAATATTGAAGAATTTTCGCGCCTTGCTCTTATTTCCATGGGCATTCGGCGTATCGGTTCAGCCGCGCTCGACCTGTGCTATACCGCTTGCGGCAGGTTCGACGGCTATTGGGAACCGGAACTCCAGCCCTGGGATATGGCCGCTGGCGCGCTTATTGTCGAGGAAGCAGGCGGAATGGTCACTCGATACGACGGCAGTGCATTTATCCCCTCATTTCCAGAAATCATCGCGACGAATGGGAAGATACATGAGGAAGTGTTGAGATATATGAGGAGATGATAGATAATTTGTCATTTCCTGCTTCTATACTTCCACTACAAAAGAACCCGGGTTGGAAAAGTTATATCATGTAAGCCTTCATCCCTCAATCGCTCTTTCCCGAATGAATGATTTCCCTGATTTTATCCATCAGCGCTTCTTTTTGTTCAAGTGAATATCCTGTCGTGGGGACCGGTGGATGAATGATCACATCAACCACACCCGGCATGATCATAAATGACCCTTTTGGAAGGATATTTCTTGTCCCATTAACCGTAATGGGCAGTATGGGAAGATGATGCTGGAGTGCCATTACAAATCCGCCTTTTTTGAAAGGGAGAAGCGTGCCATTCGGGCTTCTGGTTCCTTCCGGAAAGAAAACCACCGATGCACCCGCCTCAAATTTTTTTCTGGCCACTTCAAGTTCCTTGTGCGACTGATTGGGATTTTTTCTGTCAATATAGATGTGCCCCATTCGCTCGCAGCCAAGCCCAAAGATGGGTATGCGCCGCAGTTCTTTTTTCATCACCCAGCGAAGCTGAAGCGGAAGATAGCCGATGAGAGTCCACACATCATAATGGCTCTGATGATTGCTCATCACCACATAGAGTTTTCCCGGTTTCACATTATCAAGACCATGCATTCTGACTCTGACCCCTGAAAGAAGCAGGTTCATGCGCGACCAGAATTTGCCGATATAGTGAATCCTGTTTCCGTTCGGATCGAAATATGAAAGAACAATTACAATGATTCCAAGTATGGCGGTATCAATCACAACAAAGATGATGAAAAGCGGACGGTAAAAGAACATGAAAAAATGCACCACCCATTTCATTGTGCTACCCCGTACGAAAAAAGTAAAAAAGGCAGTGATGTGCAATTTTTACCTTCTCTAATACTCAACAGTGTTAATATTTTGCTATGATATTGTCAACCACTTTCAAAACAGTTCAAATGGCGCTTTCATGATCATAGCACATTTGAAATTGGATTGACATGCAGTAATACGCAGGCGGTACTATAAAAACAAAGGAGAAAGAAAATGATTCGATCACTCTCAATTACATCCAGGTTGCAGGAGGAACTCATCGACATCACCGCTGAGGTGGAGGGTATAGTCGGGAAATCTGGCATTTCGGAAGGACTATGCGTGATTTACACTCCACACACCACCGCAGGCATCACTATCAACGAAAATGCAGATCCCGATGTGCGACGCGATATTATACGCGGTCTTGCCCATCTAAAATTTGAAAAAGTCGATTTCGCACACATAGAGGGCAACTCTCCGGCGCATCTGAAATCATCGCTTGTGGGCTGTTCAGAAACCGTCTTCATAGAAAAAGAGAGATTGGTACTGGGAACATGGCAGGGAATCTACTTCTGTGAGTTCGACGGGCCGCGCCAGAGAAAAGTGCTTGTAAACATCATACACGACCGATAGATATGTAATATATCATCCAAAAAATTGCTATTAAACTATGTCGGATTATCACTCATCAGAATAATAGATATTTAAAAAACATGCGCCTATTTTTGAACATTGCAAAAAAATGAATTGCAAAGATCATTCGCAATATGACAGAATAACATCTGCGATATCATTTCACAATTCTTTTAAGTACACAATAAAGGATTCCGGGAGGCAAACATGGCAAAGGTATTGAATCGTGTATTTCTGTGGATTGGAACAGCAATCTCCATTTTTTTGTCAGCATCGTGCAAGCTCGATGTACCCATCAGGGAAATGTCCCAAGCGAAGACCTCCATCACGCGCGCCATTGAAGTCCGCGCAGAAAAATACGCACCTGCTGAGCTTAAAAGCGCGAAAGACATTCTGCTTGAATGCCATACCGAAATCATCAAAGAAGATTTAGATAAAGCAAAATCTCTTGCCGAAAAATCATCCGCAGAATCAGCCAAAGCCATTGAAAAATCTCTGCCTCTGTTATCTTCCGATAGCTATTCAGCAGCCAAGAAGATTTTCGATGAAGCCGATCTTCTTTTTGCTTCAAAATATTCTCCTGAATCTTTCTCCAATGCCGATACGCTTCTGAAAGATGCAGCTTCCCTGAAAGAGAAAAAAGAATTCTGGAGTTCCTATATAAAATCTTCAGAGGCAGCAAAATTCGCGGAAAAAGCAAAAACCGACTCTTTGCCTCATGTCGCACAGGTGAAGGAAGAAATCGATGTTGCCATTGCATCTGCCAATGAATTGAAATCAAAGGGAGGCGATGCCTACGCATCTGCAGAAATCACTTCAGCGAAAGAAAAGCTTGCAATGGCGAAGGAAAAAGCTGAAGCTTCAAATCTGAAAGAAGCACTTCCTCTTCTTGATGAAGCGAAAACATCGCTTGCCGGGGCTCGCGAAACAACGCTTCGAGGAACAGCAGAGGCAAAGCTCTCAGAAGCCAATTCCCTTCTTGAACAAGCGAAGAAATCATCGCTTTCTCCATCGTATCAGGAAGACATCTCAAAGGCGAATGCACTTGTTGGTGATGCGAAAAAACACCACGACAGCAGAGAATATCCCACCTCCATTGAGAAATCGGAACAGGCAATTTCCATGCTTGTATCGTTGACACAGATAATTGCCGGGCGTGAAACCGAGCTTCGGGCAGAAGCCGAGAGCAAACTTGCACACGCGAAACAGACGCTTGAAGAGAGAAAGAAAATCGGATCCATCCAATTGACAGAGCAAATCGATAAGGCCACACTCCATATTAACACTGCTTCGAAACTTTTCGAAGAGAAAGACTTTCCTGGCACCATCAGGGAATCCGACAGCGCACTCACACTGCTATCTGGAATTGCAACCGAGCAAAAGGGATCGGATATTGCCGCAAAACAGGTGAAATATGGAGAAGAACCCGCAACCTATGTGGTAAAATACAACCCCCGCGATCGCGACTGTCTCTGGAAGATTTCCCATCGCACCTACGGGAATCCGCGTCTGTGGCCACTTATCTATGTGGCGAATAAAGACAAAATACGAGACCCTGATCTTATCTTCCCCGGTCAGGTGCTGGTAATCCCGGTGATACCGGAAAGGCCACGATCTGAGCATAAAGATAATATTAAAAATAAAGGCGAAGTGCAAAAAGAGGACGACAGAAAGGACGCGCACCCAAAAGAAAGCCAAACAGCTCCTCAAAGCGCCCGGTAAAAAATTTTCACGATGATTATGTAACAATATCGCCATGAAAAAACAATTACATAGAACGCCAACCGTTCTTACGGCGTTTTTGCTCTTTTTTACCGCAGTCTGTATTTCATCATTAACGATGCCAGCTACTGCCCGTGATATCAATCTCGATGATATATATCTTTCACCAACTTCACCATTCAGAACGAAGCTTCTTTTGGCAAAGCTTGATGGATATTTTGCCGTAGGTTCAATACTCATCGATCGAAACGTGATTTTTTCAGGATGGAAATCAGACACCACAATCGCATATCTCAAAGAATTACCCAATTCAAGAAGAAACACACTGACCCTGTACAATACTCACACAAAAGTTAAAACTGAAATCGCACGCTTTCCCGGTGATGTACTTTATGCGGCAGTTTTTCCCGGCGGCAGATTTATGGCATTGAAAAGAATGATGCCGGGAAAAAATATTATCCCAGATCCTCAAATATCCATCATATCACTTTCAGACGGCAGGGAGAGAGTATTCCCATCTTCGAACGTGCTCCTCGATTTTACTATATCTCCAGATGGAAATTCGATCATCACATCATCTGAAAAAGGCATTATATCCATTGACGCGTTATCAGGAATACACAAAACATTACTTCCTCGATCTATCTTGCCTGCTGCATTCGAAGGTGACGGCACCGTTTTGGCATATCCATCGCACGATAATAACAAATGGATCATTCTGAACGGCGGCGGCGGAAGCTACAGGCTGTGGTGCATTGATGGCGGCAAAATTACGGAACTTCAAAATATCACCTCGTCGATGGAGGTATGCTGGGTTGATTCTCACTCTCTTGCATATCGAACCGGTTCTCCCGGAAGCTACACTGTAGTCATACATAATGTGGTACGTAATATTATTGAAACAATCGGCAAGGATTCATTTAATACCTCGCTGCGATTTTTCCCTTCTATGAAAATTATTGTTTGGCTCAAAGATGGAATGATTAATTTCTATCGAACCAATACAAAGACTTCGTTGACCACGGGGCTTGAGGGTGATGATATTGCGCTGGACAATGCTGGATCTCGTTTTGTTTCCACCCTCGGACACCGACTTTTTGTAACCGATATTGCGACCCTTCGCAAGAAAAATATTGAGCTTCTCAGAATTCAACGCAATGTACTATCGCTTTATCGAGAAGCTCGGCAAAAGACCTTAGATCATCAAAACGAATATTCGGCGATGTATCTCGACAGAAAAATTTCGCTTTACGAAGAACTCGTGAAAATAAAAAAGTAAGCAAGATAAGAGGTGAAACATGGACCGAAACTTAGCTCTTGAACTTGTACGCGTAACTGAAGCTGCTGCACTGTATGCAAGCCGCCATATGGGCAGAGGAAATGAGGAACTCGTCAACCGCTCCGCAATCGAAGCCATGGCAAATGTTTTTTCTCCCATTTCCGTTAAAGGGAAAATTGTCATCAGCCCTGACAGCGATGAAAGAATAAAGCGGGGTTGCGAAATCGGAACAGGAGCGGGCGTCAACGTTGATATTGCCCTTGACCCTCTTGAAGGAAAAACTACCTGTGCAAACGGCGGTCAAAACGCAATTTCCGCCATAGCCATCGGCGAACCGGGTGCGTTTCTAGAAGTCCCACCGCTGTACATGGAAAAGATCGCCGTTGGTCCTGAAGCAAAAGGTGTAATTGACATCACTCAATCCCCGCAAGTGAATATAAAACGCATAGCTCGTGCAATGGAAAAGTATATTGAAGATGTTACCGTATGTGTACTCGATCGTGAACGACACCGGGGTCTTATTTCCTCTATCCGCGAGACGGGGGCACGCATTAAACTCATTCAGGATGGTGATATTTCCGGTGCAGTCGCGGCTGGAATGAAGGAACGCCCGATTGATGTGCTTATGGGGGTGGGCGGCGCCATGCACGGTATTTTAGCTGCCGCTGCGTTAAAATGCCTGGGAGGCGACATGCAGGCCCGATTCGTATTTTTGAATGAATCTGAAAAAGAGCTCGTTCACCGGATAGGAGAAGATGATCCCGACAGAATTTTTTATTTAAACGACCTTGTGAGAGGTGCAAACATAATGTTTTCTGCCACCGGTGTCACTGACGGTGAACTGCTCACCGGTGTTCGATATTTCCCGGGTGGAGCTTTTACCACATCGATCGTGATGCGATCAAAAACCCATACAATACGATATATTACTGCCGAGCACCATTTCGATTTTAAACCCATGTACTGATTGTGGACTCATCAAATTGTATTGTTTTAATGAAAAAGCTTCTTCTTAAGAGAAGCAAATAATTACATGTATCGAAAGTACGTGCATAAAAATTCTTGCAATTATTCACAAATAATATATAATGGGCGATTCATAATTCAAAGAGTCGCTGTCTCACATAATCATGTCCCTAAAGGGTGTATATGAAACTCAAACTTGCCACACAGCAAAGTCCACAAGCACTGATTTCAGAAGCAGTGAAAAAAATTCCACCTTCGGGAATACGAGAATTTTTCGATATTGTGTATTCCATGCCCGATTGTGTTTCTCTCGGTGTAGGCGAGCCCGATTTCATCACTCCCTGGAGAATCGCCGATATGGGAATGTACGCAATAAAGGATGGATACACCCACTACACTCCAAACAGAGGGCTGCCAGAACTCTGCGCGCTTATTTCCGAAGAAATTCAGAAGATATCCGGTGCACACTATCAGCCTGAAGAAGAAATCATCGTAACCATGGGCGTAAGTCAGGGACTTGATCTTGCTCTACGCAGCATCGTAAACTCCGGCGATGAAGTCATCATCCCAGAGCCGTGCTACGTATCGTATGGTGCGAATGTTACCCTTCTTGGCGGCGTTCCCGTGTATGTGCCGACGACTTTCGAAGATGAGTTCAAGATAGATATTGACAGGCTATACTCAACAATCACAACAAAGACAAAAGCTATACTTCTAAATTATCCTTCAAATCCAACCGGTAACACTCTCCCGCGAACCTTACTTGAAAATATCGCCGAAATCGCAATTGAAAAGAATTTAATCATCATTTCAGACGAAATTTATTCGTCGCTCACCTATGATGCGAAACACTGGTCGATTACCGCTCTTCCCGAGGTGAAGGATCGCGTAATATATTTAAACGGTTTTTCAAAATCTCATGCCATGACCGGTTGGCGGCTCGGATATATTGCAGCTCCAAAATACCTGACCGATATGATGCTCAAAATACATCAATACACTGCGCTATGCGCTCCTTCGATTGCACAACATGCTGCCATCGAAGCTATAAAAAATGCACGCAGGGATGTTGAAAAAATGGTGTCTGAATATCGCAGGCGCAGAAACTACATTGTTGGAAAATTTAGAGATGCGGGGCTTGCCTGTCTTATGCCAGAGGGAGCGTTTTATGTATTTCCCGACGTTTCATCCACCGGCATGAACGGAAGGACTTTTGCACTTGAACTTCTTAAATCCGAAAAAGTAGCGGTTGTTCCCGGAGAAGTCTTCGGAGAATGCGGTAAAAATCACATTCGCTGTTCATACGCCACGTCGATGGAAAATCTCAGCGAGGCGATGTCGCGTATCGAACGATTTTGTGCGCAAATGACATAAAAATAATACTGCATCGAGTATTGAGGCGTTTATGGCGTATCTCATCGACGGATTCAATCTTCTCTATAAATTCCCCGAGTGCGAAGCGCTTATGCTGCAATGCAAGCTTGAAGCAGCAAGAACACGCCTCCTTACAATTCTCAAAGATTACGAGAAGATCGCCAGGAAAAAAATACGCATTGTTTTCGACGGAAAAAAACAGCAATTGCTCGACATAAAAAGCGAGTCATTCGGCTCCATTGACGTCTACTACTCAATTAATTATTCAGCGGATTTTCTCATCAAGGAATTCATTAAAAAAGACATTAACCCACGCATGACGACAGTTGTCACTTCCGATAACGGTATCATATCTTATGTACAAAAATTCGGCGTCAGAATTATGAAAAGTGAAGAATTCGTGGAAAAAGTAGTTAAAACAATTGAAGATTTTTATGAAGAAACCAGGCAGGAAAAGGATGATAACCCAAAAGTCAGCAGCGAAGAAATAAATTATTGGGAGAAAATTTTTAGATCTTCTGCATCAAAGAAAAAAAATTCATAAGTATAAAAAAATAAAAGAGAACCTTTTTATGCCCCATCAATCAGCCTTGATTTCGAGTGGTGGCAACATACCTCTCCACAATCGAATACACCCCGATTCCATACGCAACCGCCACATTGAGTGATTGCTTTATGCCGTACATAGGGATTTCAATTGCCTCATCGCAGGCATCGAGCGTTTCCTGATTCACTCCCTCCACTTCATTTCCCACCACCAAACAGAGCGGAAAATGAAAGGGTGCTTCCCAGACAGACATACTTTTATCAGTATGCTCAAGCGCCACAATCGTATATCCTTTCGCCTTTAATTCATCAATCGCCTCTTTTGCACTTCGGCGCCATTCCCATGGCACGCTTTCTGTGCTTCCGAGAGCTGTTTTATCGATTTCTCTTCTTGGCGGGCATGCGGTATATCCGCAAATAAAAAGTTTTTCAATACCAGCTCCATCGGAGGTGCGAAACATTGAACCTACATTGTATAGGCTTCGTATGTTTTCAATAATGACGGATACCGGAACGCGCGTTTTTGCAGATATCTCATCAAGATTAGGTCTCAGAGAGGTAATTTCTTGAAAGGTGAGTTTACGTATCATTTTGGCATCCCACGTTATTGAAATACTTCCATAACGGCTTTAGCCATAAGTTCATAGCCTTCCACCGTGGGATGCACACCGTCGTATTGAACCAGGCTGGAGAATATTACCCCATTGCGTATCGCCAGTTTCCATATTTCATGGACACGCGCGATAGGAAGTGATAATTCAGATGACAGATTCTCCAGTGCAGAATAGAATTGTTCAGCCAGGTCGTTTTCAGAAGAATTGCGAATATACACCGAAGTGACCAACACTACATCTGCATCTGTGTTCTCCTGAATCCCTGAAATGATTGCGCGGACATTATTTTGAAAAACATAGGGATTGTATCCAGAGAAAGCGTCGTTCAGCGCGAATTGCACCAACACGCAGTGGGGATCATCATCCAGCACATCGTTACGAAGCCGCTCGAGCCCCCCCTGCGCGGTATCCCCGGGGATGCCCCTGTTAAGGATGGTAATTTTCGATACCGGATATCGTTCCCCCAACATCTCTTTGAGAAAATCCAAATACCCCTTCCGCACCATCCATCCGTATGTCAGGGAATCACCGAGGGCTACAATTACCACATCCCTGCCAGAAGAAAGCCTCTCGATTGTTTTTTCCGGCTTCACTTTACCGCACGTCTGTCAAAATTGCGATATCGGACACTTCATCGCCTTCAGTCGTGTTTAAAAGTCGAACTCCCGTCGAGTTTCTTCCCTGCACAGAAATCTCCTTGGCCTGAAGCCGAATGGTCATACCGCTCATCGACGCAATGATCACTTCGTCTTCAGGAAACACCGAACGAATCACCACCGCAAACCCCGCCTTTTCGGTAATTTTCACATACTGCATCCCTTTACCACCGCGCCCTTTTACGGCAAAATTCTTGTAGGGCACCACTTTACCGTAGCCTTTCGAGGTCACTACCAGCAGCGAAGAATCTTTTTTTACCACATCGATACCGATAATCGCATCATCAGAGGAAAGGCGCATACCAATGATCCCCGCGGCATTTCTCCCCATCGAACGCATCTTTTTTAGGTTTGTCCGCAAAAGCAGGCCGTTTTTTGTTGCGATGACCACATCATCATCGCCTTGTACGAGCTTCACATCAACCAGTTCATCATTTTTTTTCAGATTCAAGGCGATGATACCACCTTTTTTTGCATTCACAAATTCGCTCACCTCAATCTTTTTCAGAATTCCGCCTTTCGTGCACATGCAAAGATACACATTCTCGCTTATCTCCGGCACCGCACACATCGCGGTTATATTTTCCCCGGCCGAAAGGTTGATTATTCCTTTTAACGATTTTCCCTTGCTTGTCTTCGACGCAATTGGAATTTCATAGGTCTTCATGCCAAAGATTTTCCCTTTATTTGAAAAGAGGAAGATGATATCGTGCGTTGATGAGATGTTCATCATGTTGATGAAATCTTCTTTTTTTCCGGACATTCCAATGACGCCCTTTCCGCCTCTTCTCTGCTTTTTAAAGGTATCGACTGGAAGCCTTCGGATGAAGCCATCGTTGGTGATGGTTACCACCATATCTTCATCGGCAATGAGATCCTCCGCATCGAAGTCGGTTGATGCTTCTGCACCATGCTGAATTTCCGTCTTTCTCTCCTCTCCATATTTTTTCTTAATCTTTTCCAGCTCCTCTTTTACTATGCCAAGAATGCGCGCATCGCTTTTAAGTATTACCTTCAGTTCCTTAATGCGCTCATGAAGCTGTTTGAGTTCCTCAATCACCTTTTTTACTTCAAGGCTTGTAAGCTTCTGCAGGCGCATATCGAGAATTGCTTTCGCCTGTATTTCTGAAAGTTTGAAGCGTTTAATGAGCCGTTCTTCAGCCTCTTCAACGGTTTTCGAAGAGCGAATGATTTTGATCACTTCATCAATATTATCGAGTGCGATTTTTAATCCTTCTAATATGTGTGCGCGTTCCTCCGCCTTTTTCAACTCATACTTAGTTCTGCGCGTAATAACTGTTTTTCTATGCAAAATGTAGTGTGAAAGAACACCTTTTAGATCAAGTACCCTCGGTTCATTGTTCACAAGCGCAAGGAGGATGATTCCAAAAGAGCTTTGAAGCGGCGTATGTTTGTATAATTGATTAATGATGATGGAGCTGTTCGCGTCTTTACGAACTCCAATCACTATGCGAAGCCCCCGACGGTCCGATTCGTCACGAAGTTCGGTGATTCCTTCTATCTCTTTATTATTCACCAGTTCAGCAATTCGTGCAATCAACGCAGCCTTATTCACCTGATATGGAATCTCTGTAATGATGATATATTCGCGCCCTTTTTGATTTTCCTCAATTTCAATTCTTCCACGAATTTTAATGCTTCCTTTACCCGTCGTGTATGCTTTCACAATCCCTTCCGAACCCATAATAATGCCCCTGGTGGGGAAATCCGGCCCTTTAATGAATTTCATAAGCTGTTTTACTTTCAGATCGGGATTGTCGATAAGGGCTACGATTCCGTCTATTACTTCAGAAAGGTTATGCGGCGGGATGTTGGTTGCCATCCCCACCGCAATACCCGCCGACCCGTTCACTAAAAGGTTGGGGATTGCCGCAGGAAGCACCACCGGCTCTTTTCTGGAATCATCGAAATTCGGAACAAAATCTACTGTTTCCTTGTCAATATCGACTAAAAGCTCTTCCGCTGCTTTTGTAAGGCGCGCTTCGGTGTATCGATATGCCGCAGGAGGATCTCCGTCAAGAGATCCAAAATTTCCCTGGCCGTCAATAAGCGGAATTCGCATGGAGAAATCCTGCACCATCCGCACAAGAGTATCGTAAACAGCGGTATCTCCATGAGGATGGTAATTACCTATTACTTCCCCCACAATCTTCGCAGACTTCACATAGGGGCGATCGCTCCTCCATGCCCGCACATTCATGGCATGAAGAATACGCCGGTGAACCGGTTTAAGTCCATCTCGCACATCAGGCAGTGCCCTACCCACAATCACGCTCATCGCATAATCAAGGTACGCGCTTTTCATCTGCTCTTCTATTTCAACATTCAATACTCGCTGGTTTCCCTCGCCGGGATGTTTTGTCTTCCTGGTCACGTTTGCTCCTCTCTCTACAGATCTAGGTTCTGGACATTGCGTGCATTATCTTCGATAAACTTCCGTCTTGGTTCCACCGCGTCACCCATAAGAACAGTAAAGATATCCTCAGCCTCAACTTCATCCTCAAGGGTAACCTGCAAAATCGTACGTTTCTCGGGGTTCATGGTGGTTTCCCACAGCTGTTCGGGATTCATTTCACCAAGACCTTTATAGCGCTGTATTGTGTACTTCTGCCCATCCTGTTGTTTTAATATTTTATCTCTCTCTTCATCGGTGTATGCATAGTAAATTTCATTTCCAACTTTGACACTGTACAGCGGCGGTTGAGCAATGAAAAGATATCCCTTTTTAATAATCTCAGGCATGTATCTGAAGAAAAACGTCAACAGCAAGGTACGTATGTGCAGGCCATCAACATCTGCATCAGTCATAATGATTATCTTGTGATAGCGCGCCTTTTCGACATCGAATTCCTCAGTGCCGATACCTGTTCCAATTGCGGTAATAATAGTTTTAATTTCATCATTCGAAAGAATTTTATCAAGGCGCGATTTTTCAACATTTAAAATCTTTCCCTTCAGCGGAAGAATAGCCTGGAAAGTCCTATCTCTTCCCTGTTTTGCCGAACCTCCCGCCGAATCCCCCTCCACTAAATACAGTTCACAGAGGGCAGGATCTTTTTCAGAACAATCCGCAAGCTTACCAGGCAGTGCATCATATTCAAGGGCGTTTTTTCTTCTTGTCAGATCGCGCGCTTTCTTCGCCGCAATTCTTGCCTGCGCGCTGACAATGCACTTTTCCAGAATCTTCCTCACCACCTGGGGATTTTCGTAAAAATATTGGCTGAGCTTGTCGAAAACAATGGATTCCACAATGCCTTTCACTTCTCCATTGCCGAGCTTCATCTTTGTCTGCCCCTCAAACTGAGGATTTGGAAGCTTCACGCTGATGATAGCGGTAAGGCCTTCTCTGACATCGTCTCCTGAAAGTTGCTGCATTCTCTTCTCATATCCTTCTTTCATTAAAAAATCGTTTAGCACTTTCGATAGCGCTGATCGAAAGCCTATCAGATGAGTACCGCCCTCCTTTGTATTGATATTATTTGCGTAAGTATATACCAGCTCGTTATATGAGTCGATGTAATCCATCGCAATTTCCACTTCCATATTGTTTCGCCTGTCGCTGAAAAAAATTATCTTTTTCGTAATTGAATTCTTATTTTCATTCAGGTGCTGAATAAAAGAGCTGATCCCTCCTTTGAATTGAAAAATGCTCTCCTTGCCTTTTCCTCGATCGTCTCGAAGGATAATTTTAATACCAGCATTGAGAAACGCCAGTTCCCGAAGTCTCTTCGCAAGCGTTTCGAAGCTGAATTGCGTCGTTTCAAAAATCGTATCATCAGGATCAAAGACAATTCGCGTACCTTGTTTATTCGTTTCACCAATCTTTTTCACTTTTGCCTTTGGTACTCCACGAACGTAACTCTGGGTATATATTGCATTATTTCTGTAAACCTCAACAGTCAGTTCCTTCGATAGCGCATTTACCACCGATATTCCAACGCCATGAAGTCCACCGGATACCTTATAGCTCTGGTTGTCAAACTTACCACCTGCATGCAGCTTCGTCATCACAATCTCCAGCGCTGAGTTTTTATATACTGGATGTTCTTCAACAGGTATTCCCCTCCCATTGTCCACGACTTCAACGGAATTATCGCTGCGAATTGTGACGATAATACTATCACAAAAGCCGGCAAGCGCTTCATCAACTGAATTGTCGACTACCTCATATACAAGATGGTGAAGGCCATTTACATCGGTCGAGCCAATATACATTGCGGGGCGTTTTCTTACCGCATCAAGCCCTTCAAGTACCTGAATTTTTTCTGCGCTATATTCTTTTGCCATTTTTTATTACTCCAGAGAATTCCATCTTTAATCTCGTTCCTCTTGATCAGAGTATAGGGGCTAATCCTGCTTTCAACAATCTGATTATCAATTTGCACAATCAGTGATCGCGTTGAATGTTTTAAGGTTGATGTATATTTTTCATTAATCTCAGACTTTTCAAGTGATTTCTTATTGAAAATTCCAACCAAATTTTCACTTGAAATGACTATTTTATCCCCTATATGTATATACATCGTATTACTTGTACAACTTTCCTATTTTAGTACGAATGTCCACTATATCAATAATTCCCATTATTTCTCTGACTTTGGATAATATAGTATCTTTATACATTACAATTTCATTCGAATACATCGAATTATCGACAATCACGATTAAAACTCTATTTTTAATTATTTCCGGTCTCGAATGTACTGCATTGAGCGATCCGACAGCATCACTCCATTTTTCCCTGATTTTGTCAAGAACGAGTTTTTCCTGTAAATCACATTCGATAATTGTATCGAGAATGATGTTTTTCACATGAATCATTCTACTGTTTCTTTTTCTTTTTATCACAAACTTCATACCATTTCCACTTTTCCCTCGATAATATTAAAAAGAGCGCAGTTATCGAATCCCGTACTAACAATATTTTCCGGATTCACGGTTGTAAACAGCACCTGATAATTATTTTTAAACATATCAAAAACATTTTTTCTTCTTTTTTCATCAAGTTCAGAAAAAATATCATCAACCAACACAACCGGTTTTTTATCAAAATTTTTTTCAATATGAATTATTTCTGAACACTTAAGTGCAAGTGCAACAGCTCTTTTTTGTCCCTGAGAAAAAAAAGGAATGCAATCATCACCGTTTTTATCTGAAAAAATAAAATTATCCCTTTGAGGTCCCTGCAATGTCACACCAAGTATTATCTCTTTATTATAATTATTTTCCAGCTTTTTTAAAATATCTTCTTTATCTTCCAAAGACAAAGAATTCAGGTATTTTATCTGAGGAGAATATTGAGTGCCGGAAATTCTATGAAAGATTTCAGAAAAGTATTCGTTCAACACAAAAATAAAAAAATTTCTATGAGATATTATTTTTGAAGCTTCCTCCGCAAAAATATAATTCCACACATCAAGATGTTTTTTTTCAGAAAAATAGCCATCCCTAATTTTTTTTATTATTATCGTCCTATTCGTAAGTGCTTTTCTGAATTTTAAAAGCGACTCAGTGTAACTTCTGTTGATTTTTGCAATATAAGAATCGAAATATTTTCTCTTTATTTCAGGTGACCCTTTAATTAAATTAATATCATCAGGTGAAATAATTACTGTTAAAAATCTTCCAAAATAATCTGAAAACTTATCTATTTCTTTATTATTTATTTTTACCTTTTTTTTCTTGGTATTGCCTCCAACACTGTATGCAATCTCTAAAATTTCTCTTTCTTCTAAAATTTCCCCGCGGCAATAATAAAAATATTTTCCTCTTTGAATCATCTCATCATCTGATGATCCTCTGAATGATTTAATTCCAGAAATAACGGAAACAGCTTCTAAAATATTTGTTTTTCCTGCGCCGTTTTCACCAAAAAAAATATTATATTTCGGAGATAATACAATTTCAGTTGTAATGCAATTTCTAAAATTTTTTAAAATAAGATTATTAAGATACATTGATTACATAAATTTTGATTCACTCATTTTTCGACTGTACCGGCATAACAATAAAAAGTTCATCTTTTCTTTTTTTTGGTTTTATCATGATTGGGCTTGTTGGCATTAGTATTTTCATCTCAATTTCTTCTTCATCCATTTCTCTTACAGATTCATAGAGATAATTTGCACTCAATACAAATTCCATAGTACTATTATTTGTTGTGATTACAGAGAGTTCTTCCTCTGCTTTGCCGAACTCAGGATATTCGGAATAAATATATAATACATCATTCTCAAGCTTAAAAGAAACTTTATAAAAAGGTTCCTTAGTAAAAATCATTATACGTCGAATTGTTTCCAAAAATTTTTCTCTATTAATCGCAATCGTTTCAGTAAACTCCCTCGGTATCACCTGTTTATAGTTAGGGAACTGTCCATCAACAAGCCTTGATACTATTTCCGTGTTTTCTATTTTTACACTGCACATATTCATCCCAATTGAAAACACGCATTTTCCGCTGTCACTCAATAATCTATATATTTCACCGATTGCCTTTTTCGGAACAATGACACCTTCTTTTAATTTTAAAGAAGAATCTACAGGGATAGAAAATAAAGAAAGCCTTTTCGCATCTGTTGCTACCGCGGTAAGCTTTGTATTTTCATCCATTGTGAAGAAAATCCCGCAAAAGGCCGGTTTTATATTATCATTTGCAACCGAATACGCAACCTTTCTGATCATTTCCTTAAAATCAATCTGATCAATATCAAAGGCTATTGACTCCTGTATTTTAATGAATTCAGGAAACTCTCCTTTTGGCATCCCAACTAATGTATAATTCCCTTTTAGTAATTTTGAACTGATAGATATGGAAAAATTATCATCGACACATACGGTAACATCTCCCTTTGGAAATTCTTTAATAATATTCGCAAGCTTTTTCCCGTTAACAAGAAAAGAAAATTGCTTTGACGCATTAACCTTGATCGAACTTTTCATCATAATATCTTTATCTGTCGTTACAATCTCAAGTTTATCTTTTGAAACGTTAAACAAACTAAGTGAAAGAATATAATTAGCAGATTTAACCGTAATTGTTGAATCAACCGTTAAAAGAGTTTTTAACAATAAATCTTTTTCTACATAAAAATTCATATAATAATCCTTTTATATAATAGTAATAGTAAGTAAAAAAATTCTGTTGATAACTCAAAAACTCCTCGAAAAATGAGAAAATAGAAAAAAATAAAATGTGAATATATTTAAAAAAAAACAAAAAAGTGAAAATACTTCAGTATTTTTAAAAAAAAGGGAAAAAAATCATAAAAAGTACACATAAAATAACAATAAAAATACAAAATATCAACACTTTAATTCAGAGATAATTTCATTAATTTGTTCATGTAAAGTTTCATCGTTTTTCATGGATTTTTCAATGTTGTTTATGGCATTGATAACGGTAGAATGATCTCTATCACCAAACTCCCTCCCAATTTCAAGAGTAGTAAGTTCTGTTAGATTTCTCGCAACATACATTGCGATAAAACGAGGAAGCACAACTCTACTGTGACGGCTTTTTGATTTTAAATCTTCAGGAGAAATATCGAATTTTTCACACACTTTTTGAATAATATCGATAATTCCTATTTTTCTTGTCACCTCTTCATCAAAAAGATCTTTAAGATGTTGTTTTGCATGATTGATTGTAATTGGCTCTTTAGAAATAGAGGAAACCATATTCAAACGAGTGAGAGCGGATTCAAGAGATCTAATGCTCGATTTAATTCTGCGGGCAATAAAGTTCAATACTTCATCTGAAATATCTAAATTGAGCTTTTCTGCCTTGCTTCTTAAAATTGCTTCACGAGTTTCAATTGTCGGAGTCTGAATATCTGTAATCATTCCCCATTCAAAACGAGAACGGAGCCTCTCTTCAAGCGTTGTGAGTTCTTTTGGAGGTCGATCACAAGTAATCACGATTTGTTTGTTGTTGTTATGAAGAGTATTAAAGGTATGAAAGAATTCTTCTTGGGTTTGTTCTTTTTTTTCAATAAATTGAATATCGTCTATAAGAAGAATATCTACTTCACGATATTTTATTTTAAAACTATGCTGAGTGTTATTTCTAATAGCGTTGATAAATTCATTGATAAACTGCTCGGTAGGAATATACAGCACTTTCATATAGGGTTTGTCTTGAATGATTTTATGGCCAATAGCCTGCATAAGGTGAGTTTTTCCAAGACCCGTTTTTCCATAAATAAAAAGGGGATTAAACTGTATTGCAGGAGCTTTTGATACGGAAATAGCTGCGGCATGAGCGAGCTGGTTATTAGGTCCCACAATGAAATTATCAAAAGTGTACTCGGGATAGAGCGTCAATGAGGATTTAACTCCGACATTCGGAGAATTAGATTGGAAAAAAACTTCTTGGGGGGGTTGACTTGATGATTCCTCAATATTTTCGGTGGTAAAAACACAAGAGATGACTTCACCAGTGATATCACTCGCAAGTGATGAAATAATAGAGAGATAATTATCGGAAATATGTCTTTGAGCGACTTCGTCTGCCACACGGATTTTCAATACTTTATTATTAAAATGGACTGGCACAGTGCCTTTTAGCCACATTTCATACGATTGCTTGTTAATAATCGATTGAATGTTATTGAGAACTTTATCCCAAATTTCATTTTTTGTTTGTGTCATATCATAAGATCCTTTATTTATTAACATTTGTTGATAACTCTGTGAATAACTATTACATATTTGTTTAGTATTGCTACCCTAAAGTTTATGTAATAATGCTTCTATAAAAAATATATGCGAGATAATAAGTTAAAATTTTTCGAAGAGCGAATGATGATAGTTTGTGAGAAAAATTGATTTTAAAAAGAATCATCGTAAAAATTTTGCAAGAATTTATTTTAAAAATTTTGGCACAATAAAAAATATTTTATAATTGTTGATAATGTGCAAATGAGATGTGAATATCTAATAATATATGTTGGTAACTCTAATAAAAAAGTGGAAAAAAATAATTGAAAGGTGGAAATATGGTGAATATTTTTATTAGATTGTAATGAAACCTTAAAACTGTTTTTATTGGGTGTTACATTGTAGGTGTAATACAATTGATAAAAATGCTTTCTTAGATATTGATTGTATTGAAAAAAGCGGTTTTGGAAGTGTTAATATGTATTCAGAAATATTCTTGTTATTTAAAATCTTTGTTTTTTTTTCTGTGATAACTGACTATGAGCTCTTCAATTTGTGAAACTATCGTACATTTTGGAATTGAGTGTAAGAAACGCTTTCCATACGCTTTGGTAAAGATCCTTGTGTCAAGAATTGCAATAATACCGAAATCATTTTCGCTTCTTATAAGTCTTCCAAATCCCTGTTTGAATTTGATTATTGTTTCAGGAATATAGTAGTCAGAAAATGGATTTTTACCTTTTGATTCAACCAACTTCATTCGTGCAATATTTATTGGTTTATCCGGGACACTGAATGGAAGCTTTGTTATAATAACCGCTCTAACGAGATCTCCTTTTAAATCAATACCCTGCCAGAATGAATTAGTACCAAAAAGTATTGCATTTGTGTCATTAATATAATTGCTTAAAACAGATGACGCAGGGATATCACCGTACATATGTATGGTTTTATTGGTCTTTCCCGATATATTGTCATAAATTTGTTTCATTGTGGAATGAGAGGTAAATAACACGAGACAATTTCCATTAGTGATTTCTGCAATAGAAAGCACCTCTTGTGAAAGAAATTCAATGTAATTATAGCTATTCGGTGGTATTTGTGTTTTCGGTATATATAACAATGTTTGATCTTCATAATCAAATGGTGACTGAATAATAACTGAATCAAAATTTTCAATACCAAGCCTTTTCGAAATAAAATCAAATGAATTATCAATTGAAAGAGTTGCTGAGATAAACAAAAGCGATTCATAGTAAGAAAGAACTTTTTCTTTCATGATCGCCGCTATTTCAATCGGTTGCCCATGAATATTTGCATTTCCGTAAAGATAATTTTCCAACTTTTCAACCCAAAAAACGAAGTCATCATTTTCAAGCAATGAATACTTTCGAATATTTTCAAAAAGAGTGAAAGCTTTACTTCTGTATACATCAAGTTCAAAAAGAACTTCTTCTTCAGAAATGCTGAGTGAAATTTCCTTAAGAAACTCCAAAAAGGATTGCATATGATTAAAGAAATTCAGAAATAGCTCAAATGACCTGTTTTCAATAATCACATGTTTTTTCTCGCCGCATAGCGTTTTCTGTTCCATGAAAAAGAGATTGTTTTGCTTTATTAGGGAATCGATTGAAGATTCCATTTCTTTCAATATCATGGGATTGATTTTTTTCTTAATAGTATTTTCGTGTATTCTCAGCGTGTAGTATTCGTTTAGAAATTCAGGCAGATCATTTTCGTTTATTGTGAAGCCGAGAAGTTCCGAACAAATATCCTCTAATGAATGGGCTTCATCGAATATGACAACGTCGATGTCAGGAAGATATGTTTTTCCGGCAGCGATGTTTGAAAAAAACAGATGATGGTTCATTATTAAAATATTTGATTCAGACCAACGAATTTTTTCCAATTGAAAAATACAAGATGAGAAAAAATTGCATTTATAGTTGGTGCAGTATTCCGGGATACGACAGATTTCATGCCAAATCCGATCGGGAACGGTTACATCAAATCTGTTAAAGGGGGTGGATGCTTGAATAAGTGTGTTAATCGATTCAATATATTCGCTATCTCTTTTTGCGTAACCCCCTCTTTGTATGTATTGATTGAAGCGTTTTCTACAGATGTAATTTGCACTGCCGAGACAAATAGAATATTTGAAATCAATACCGTAAGATTGTAGCATTTTTTCAGCAACCGGAAGATCGCACGTCAGTAATTGTCGTTGGAGTGTTTTGGTTTCTGTTGATATTGCGATTTTTTTATCTAAATCCAACGCGTACATAATAGCCGGAACGAGATAGGCAAGTGATTTTCCTACTCCTGTGCCAGCTTCGATTATTGCACACCCGCCCTTCTTCAAGGAAGCAGCAATAAAGTCTGCCATATCATGCTGTGGCTTGCGGTATACAAAATTATCAGAGATACCAACTAAAATGCTGGTGGGCCCGAAGAACTTTTCCATAAAAATAAATATATATACTTTTAAAAACAGGGTAATTGTGCAAGAAATATTCTCTACACATGTTGATGAGTAAAGCTAAAAAATTATACTGGATATTATTTTCGTGGAACAATACCTCATCGCCGAGGCTTTCGTGGATTTTGAATATACAAATAGTGATTTATTGAAATCGCCTATTCACAGGTTGAAAATCGAATGAAAATCAATCAAAACGAAAAGTTGGATATTTATCGACAAGGCCAATGTGATAACCAATCACATTGGAAAGATAACGGAAATATCTAACCATATAGTCGAAAAGGATGTTAGGAAGTCGCCTCGTTATGATGATGGAGATAATTCCAATGAAAGATATAAAGAAAGAACCCAGTGTCAGAAGTGCGAGTATAATATAATGCGGCAATAGTAAAAGATATATTCCTATGAAAGAAAGTCGTAATGCAGCAAGTATTCTTGATGGATTACTGGAATAAATAAAATCAAGCTGAATCGCATGATCGATATTTTTCCGGCCAGAAAATGTGGGGAGATCATCTGTCGTTGCGGTTGCGCAGGCGCCAAGTGAGAGCAAGTACCGTACGGTTTTTGCGAGAATTTCTAAAAAATCCTCCACGTGATAACCGAAAAACAATACAATAATCCAATCAAGAACAGCGAGAATTGAGGACAGTAACGTATAGATCAACAGAACGATAGCGTGAGGGATAAATAAGATGTAGTACAGGCCAACAAATCTGAGAATGGATTTAATTCTTGAATGGCTTAAAGAATAATCAACTGAAAAATTAATAGCGCCACCGGGAACCGTATCAGTCGTTTTCTCTGTATAACTTTCAATATCAATTTTATACTGTTCAAATTCATTTTTTGTTTCAATGTCAAGATAATTGTCATCGATAGAAGGTGTAATTTCTGAATGGGAAGCATGAGAAATTGCGCCGGTAGTAATGGCTAATGACGCAGGATTGGCTGCTGTTTCAAGATTTGCGGAACTTTCAAGTTTATCAAAATCGATCTCGGGAAGATCGTTTTCGTCAATTTCAGAAATAATGCTTTTATCGCTAATGCTTACGGAGGAGGCGATTTCGCTTTCAAGCGATGGAGCAACTTCATCAATTGAAAGCTTGAGTTCTTCTTCGTTTTCCTGCATGGAATCTATGGATGTTTCATGCTTTTCAGCTTCTATTTGATCAATTGTGATGCCTGCATCATCGAGAGTCAGGCGTTCATCTTCTTCCTCGACAGATATTCCTTCTTTGAATTCTTCCACCTCGTCAAGGGTGATATCGAGTGAATCAAGGTCCAGTGTGATGCTTTCATCTGTATCTTCATTTTCAGGGGAAAGTCCCGGTGATAATAGATCACCTTTCACGCTTGATGAGGGTATTTGTTCTGATTGTAAGGTGCTTTCATCAAGCTGGATATCGAGAGTGTCAAGATCGATTGTGATGCTTTCGTCTGTATCATCGCTGCGACCTTCAGCTAAAATTTCTTCTGATTTGACAGGAGTCTCTTCCATTGAAGGGGTTGAGTTTTCCTTCTCAAATTCATCAAAAGAGATATCTTCTTCAAGAGGCTTAAAGTCGTCTTGATCGACTGAAATTTTATCACTGCTTTTTAGCGTCTTTTCTGCGGGAAGATCGAGAGCAAGCTCATCTATCCGGAGATCATCAGAAGGTGAGGTTTCCGTTATCTCTTGCGAAAATTCTTCGCGAACGGCGGAGCTTTCGCTTCCAATATCAAAATCATCAAGGTTCAATGATTCATTTTCGGATATGGTGGTTTCTGCAACTCCAATAGCGCTTTCTTTTCTGTCCCCTGTATGTTTTAAAAGAGCCTCATCGTCGCTGGCAAGCTCGAAATCCATAAAATCACTCGAAGATGTCGGCTGATCTTTTACAGAACGACTTGCAGCAGGTTGTGTGCTTTTCCCGGTGGGGTGAGGGGAAAAAGAATCATCCGAAAAATCGTTCTCGATGGTGGAAACCGAATTGGAGGTCACAGGCGATTGTGACCGGGACTGAAGAATTCTGTTGTCAATAATAACATTTGATCCGCATTTCGGGCATGTAAAAGCAAATTTTTTATTTTTTACCTTCGCATCATCGACCGAATATGATGCATTGCAGTCTGAACATTTAACAATCATCGTATTCTCCTACGAATCTATCTCCCGGGAAAATATTTTTCATTTATATTGTGCTGCACAATAAGAGGAGCAATACCGAAAAAAAGGACCATATACCATTTTAGTTCACGATCATTCAGTTCTTCAGATTTTTGCATATATTTCAAGTTGAGATAGATTCCCCAGATGCCGAAAGTAAACAATACAAGCAGAATATTCGTGACTGGATTATCATTGAACATGCGGCAGGTTCGTGCCAGCCACCAAAAATAATATAAACCCAATGTAAGCAAGAATAAAAGAAAAAGAACCACCAGATTATTTTCCGGAATATATTCGTACTTCATTCCGCCACCTGCCATTATGATAAGCGATTCTATAAAACAAATATACAAAAAAACAATAAAAAATTCTATGAGAATATTAATAATATGGAACAAAAATAGAGATCATAGAAAGCGTTAACATACCAAAACTTCATTGTCAAGAATACTATAGGGTGAAGAAAAAATACTTCACTTATTAATTAACGGTAATTATTACAAGATTTATTAAAATTTTTTCTTGATTTAACACTGTAGCTAATGAGTATACCTGTATATGCGCATAACAGCAGTGAGTGTAACGATTTTTATGATAATCATTTGAGAAATTAAAAAGATGTGAAAAAAATATCGTTGATACGGATTCAATGCACCAAACAATAGAAAAACGAGAAAGTTAATGATTTAATGTGAAGAAAGGAAATATATTAATAAATTATATATAAAAAAAGGCAAAAATTATGTCATTTTTATCATCCCGAGAAAATCCCGAGCTGATTCAACGACGAATGGCGTTAATAAATACTTTTCTTTCAATGGTCATTATTGGATCGGTATATCTTTATAATGTATATAATAATTATACTATAAATATTTATAAATCGTCAGCAAGAAATATGGTATTAATGTGTGCACCGGTATTTCTGCTTGGAACCCTCCTTGGAAAAGCATTAATAAACACAAAATATCGCGCGCATTTCTTCAGGACTATTGAAGTCTTGTTTGCTGGTCTGTGTGCGGTAATGCTTTCTTTGGACAAGCTTTCTTCGTATTTTTTCCCAAATGTTTTGATGTTTGAAGGGGTGTCTACGATAAGAACAGCCCTCAATTGTGTTGTGACATTTTTTCTTGCGGCAAAATTTACTTATATGCTGCGGATAGCAACTATTGATTATGTTGATGGCAAACAGGGAATAATTTCCTGGATAGTGCTATTGCTTTCTGGTTTTGCTCTTGGCCTCATTGTGGCAATAATATTCATTATCACATCGACGAACATGAGTTTTCTTTCTTTGATCGCATTGCCTGTGCTGATTGTTTCATTTTTTATGTATGGTGATCTTTTAGTTACTGAAGTATTAGCAAAAGATGACGAAGAAGGTGAAGAACATTACTCAATAGCAGTACGAGATGATGTGTATGTTTCCTACCTTAATTTCCCCTTTATATTGATGTATCTATTCCTCGGATATTTGGCAATTGTAAGGCTGTATGGAAACGATATTAGTCTGCAGATCGTATTTTTGATAATAGTATTGGTTTTTCTCGGAACGGGGGTTGTTATCAGCAAAAGTTTAAAAAATGCTTTTTGGCTTTATTTTTCAGAAATGCTTTTTCCCGTATCGATAATTGTATTTCTTGTGGCAATTAATCTTCAATGGGAGATCGATTTCCCCATACACAAAATGTTGTTCTTCTCCATTCCTTCGGCTGTTTTCGGATTTTCAATTGGAAAATCAGTAGAAAATATTTTTCACATATACAATACCGATAGGCGTTTTACAATCCTGTATATATCGCTTTTTATCATGCCTATTCCAATTATCATGGCTCTTGCGTGCGTCGATTTTTCCAAATTTCTTTTCTATCTGCTCCTTTATGGAATAATGATCATTAATATTTTATTGCCTGGGATATATTTGTTTCAGCAAAAAATCCATTCTTATAAAAAGATGTTGTATCTTGCATTCTGCCTTGTCTTTATTCCAATGATTATTGTGTTGCACCGAAACTTGAATGCACCAATGGATAACACCCTCTTTGTTAGCCATGTACAAAATTTCAATCTACTATATAATAACAAATATAACTCGCTTTATATAAACAACAGTAAAAATATTGAATATCATAGAAGAGTTATATTCGAAAATAATGATAGCGCAATACGAAACATGCAGAGAATCCTTCTTCCGCTGTATCTATATGTAAAAGATGACAATTCGTCAATATTGGTAATAAATGGAAACCATAAGTTTTATAAAAATCCAATATTGCACTTATTCGATCAGGTCTCGGTGATCGACTATGTGCCAGAGAGGAAAGTGGATTACAACACACTTCCGCTGGGAGGAACGGTTAAAT
The DNA here is from genome assembly GCA_020721925.1 of Leptospira biflexa. GTDB lineage: Bacteria > Spirochaetota > UBA4802 > UBA4802 > JAGODF01 > DYLV01. The sequence goes on along the minus strand of DYLV01000002.1, from coordinate 41,604 downwards.
ATTTTATAGAAAAAGGAGAGATTGCAGGGACTCTAAGGCAAAAAAAAGATGCAACGTATGATATCATTGTGGATTATCCGAATTTGCTCGATCAGCAGCTGTATGCATGGAAGACAGGTGAAGAGTTTTATATACTGGCGAAGTCGAAGATAAAAAAAGGCGGAATATTTGCACAAATATTGAATACGGATTATGTGAAAAACTCGTACATGATTTCCGCGAAAAAGAATATTGAAAAGATATTTGTTAATACTATCGCATTCGTGATGGCCGACCATGTGATGTTTATTGCATCTGAAAATCCTGAAAGAATCAAGATCACACCAAAGAATTACAATTTACTTGCTGATCTTTTTAATAAAAATGAAAATATGATGTATTTATTTTATAATACAAATCATTTGTTATGGCATTTTGCTGAAACGAAAGCGTTGAAAATCACTGAAAGCAAAACAACATGGAATGATTTTGAAATTATTGGAAGGTTGGGAAAGAAAGAAAAAGTTCGAATTCTTGAAGATAATTATGAAATTGATATAAACATACTGTTAACATCAGATAACGAAGGTATAATGGTGAAAAATGCGTTAATGTCGCAATACAGGTATGATAAAGATTTATTTATTATGTTGAGAAAAGCAGAAGTTGCAGAAGAGGCGCAGGATTATTTAAAAGAAGCAGAAATAATTGATTCAATCTCAAAGAAGTATCATTACAGGAGCGACGTGGCCAAGTATTTGGAAAAAATTATTAAATTCAAAGAGGATTTTTATTTAAATCTTGCGATCGAACATGAAAAGGAGAAGAATTGGGAAGAAGCGAAAAAAATATACTCAGCAATTTTAATATTTAAAAATGATGCATTCGAACCGAATTACAGACTCGGCTTGTTACACATAACCGTACAGAATATTGAAGAAGCGTTGAAATATATGAACAATGCATTAAAAATGAAGAATGATGACCCGAGAGTTCAGTACCAGATGGGAGTTCTCATGTTTTCAAATGGAAAACAAGCGGATGCGCTCAAATATTTTGAAAAGTCGCTTCAATTAAAAAACGAAACCCCGACGGTGTATCTCTATATAGGCATGTGTAATGAAGCGATGGGAAAAATATACGAAGCAAAGGAATATTATACGAAAGCCGCATTTCTGGATCCCAATGACAGTAATATTCAAACAAGCCTTGAAAGAATAAACGAAAAAATTCAGAAAGAAATTGATAAATGGAAAACAAATGATCCAAAAAATCAAAATGAAGATGAACAGGGTGAAAATATTCCGCTTCCTGTAAATAAATCAGCATATGAATATAGAATAACGGATCAGGAAGCGGAGAAAATGAAAGATAAAAATAATTAAATAATTTGATGAGGAGAATATGCTGAAGAAATACTTAAAATACAGCGTTGAAAGATTTCCATTGCCCGGTGTGATTTTATATGCAGGTTCGCTCTATTGGATGTCGTATTCTTTTGCAGGCACGTTACATGATTCAAGTTCCTGGTCAATATTGGATTTTTTTACGGGCTTTATTGTGTATTTCCTGGTTTTTTTACATCTTCGGATTTTTGATGAACACAAAGATTTTAAAAAAGACTGCATCGCATATCCGAAACGAATGTTAAGCAGAGGAGAAATAACTCTTAAAGATTTACGAAAAATATTGTATCCTGTGCTTGCGGTGGAATGCGTATTGTCGATGATGCTTGGGATACGAGCTTTTACCGCATGGTTGATGATTATGGTATGGACGCTTTTGATGCTGAAAGAGTTTTTTGTAAAAGAATTTTTAAATAAAAGGATCGGTCTGTATTTGATAAGCCACCAGCTTTTAGTCCCTATTATGATTATTTTTCCTATCATGCAAAGGCGCAATCTGTTTCAGGCTTCGAAAAGTGAATTGGTATTATTTTCGATTTTTGCATTGGGAACAATGTGCCTGACGATGACCTATGAAATAGCTAGAAAAACATGGTCATCTGAAATGGAAAACGAAAATGCGGATTCTTATACACGGGAATGGGGAATAGGACGTACATACGTGTCATCAATTATTGTTGCGGCAATTGCGTGCGTTGTTTTCAATTACTTATTATATGATATGAAAGAAATAGCATCGGTATTGGCAACAGGAGCGTTGTTCATGATATATCTGGTTGCTGAAACATTTTTTTTGATAAAAAAAAATGCACGCGCATCAAAAATAGTGGAATATGCGGGTATCCTTTATATGCTTGGAACATTCATAACGGTTGCAATACCCTGCACAATTAAATAATACAATTTCGTATTCAATAAAAAATACATTGCTGAGAGTATTTACAGTAATTCAGCATTCACTTCCATAACTTATGTGTTTGACAAAAAATATGGTTTAAAAAGAGTCTTGAAAAGCGGTCATAATTTCAGAATGATAGAAATTTTAAGATCGCTTTGTTTTGTATAGTAAGACGAATAGCAATGATATGTGCAAGGTTTTTTGCTTATTAATGTAAAGAGATGCAAAAATGGAAAAAGTAATACCGGTCATACTCGCCGGCGGTGCGGGAACACGTTTGTGGCCGCTTAGCCGTGAAGAGAAACCAAAACAGTTTCATAATCTCTCTGGCGAAGGAACGCTTCTGTCGGAGACAATAAAAAGATTGATGTCTTTGAACCCTGATGAATGTATTATTGTGACTTCAAAAAAATATGAACGCATCACTCAACAGGAAATTAATGCTATTGGCTTACAAAGCATCATTTTAGAAGAACCCTTCCCGAGGAATACAGCTGCAGCGGTACTCTATGCGGTAACGTACCTTGATCACGGCAATGAAGACCCTGTGATGATTATGCTTCCCGCAGATCATTATATAAAAGATAAGCAAAAATTCGAAGAGTCTCTGAGATTGGCAATAGATAAAGCGAAAAAAGGAAAATTGGTCTCTATTGGAATTACACCGACATATCCTGAAACAGGATATGGCTATATAAAAGCAGCCAAAGGCGAGGGAAGTATTTTGCCAGTAGAACGGTTTGTGGAAAAACCAGATATCGAAAAAGCAAGAAAGTACCTGAAAGATGGTGGTTATTACTGGAACAGCGGCATATTTGTATGGAAAGTTTCTGCCATAAAGAAAAATTTCATAGAGCATATGCCAGATCTCTACCGGGCGTTTGATCCATTGCGGAAAATTTCAAAACAGGAAGTCGCGGATAATTCTTCAAGAATATGGCAAATAAAATCTGAAATATTTAAAGAATTAGATTCTGTGTCAATAGATTACGGAATAATGGAGAAAGCGAAAGATCGTATGGTCATCCCTGCGGATTTCGGATGGGCAGATCTGGGTACCTGGAATGCGATTGATGATATTCTTGTGCCGGATGAAAATAAAAACAGGACTCCAGAACCGGATAGGGTTATTTTTATTAACACGCGGAATTGCACCGTATTTCCAGAAGAAAAAAATATTTCTGTGGTTGGGCTTGAAAATGTAGTAGTCGTTGAGTCGGGAGGCGACATTCTCGTCATGGAAAAGAACTCTGCACAGGAAGTGAGAAATGTTGTGGAGATGGTAAAGAAAAGAAATCAGCGTAAATAGGAGAAAAAAGAAAACGATAGTTTTTGTGTGATTTTTGCCAGACAGAGCAATATGCGTTTTATGCGAAATGATGCCGATGTAAAACACCTTTATCCAAGATATTCATAAGATGTTTTCTCAGAAGAGACTTTTCCTTAAAATTATAGCGCAAAGAAAACTCGACTTTGTGTTGATTATACTCTGCCTGCGAATAGTAAAAATAACATGTAGCCGATTGCGAAAGCGCATTTGCATGGAAGGACAACGCTTCGCTTATAAGGGATGCAGCGTTATGCGATGTGGTCAATAAATGCAAACTGATTATGATATCGATTATGCAGATGAATCCTTCCGGATCAAGAATTGCAATTGAATAGAGATACCAATCGGTAACTGATGAAACCAATAATTGTTTTTGCTCCGCATTAAGAATTGAATGTGCGGGGCAAAGATATTCTTCGCAAATTTTTGCGCCATAGAGTGATGAATTGCGATGATCAGTGCCTTGTATCTGTGGATGGAGGGTGCAGCCCGGTCGATTCTTTGATATGAATGATTGATGGATACAGATATGGGATGTGATGTCGCGCACATCATTTAAAGCATCGATTGAGCTATCGCCTGATAAAAATGATTCGAGGTTTTTTTTTGATATATCCCTTAAATTAAATAGTCCACAGCATACGGAACAGCCTTTAATCCCATCGGGTTGGCAGAGCGTTTTAAACATGTATTATGTAAATAATTGGATATGCTCAATTGTAAAGGAAAAAAAATTGACAAATATCTTTACCAAAAGAGTGTCTTGATGAATTTCTTCCAAGATATGAATTGAGTTTCAAAGTCCTATGTGTGCTTAAAAAGAGAGGATGTTATGGATTATTCAAAAACGCTGAATTTACCGACAACGGAATTTCCAATGCGTGCGAACCTGCCGCAGAGAGAACCGGAAATGTTGAAGAAATGGCATGAAAAGAATATATATGAGGGAATATTAAAACAAAGGGAGGGAAGCGATCTATATATTTTGCATGATGGGCCGCCCTATGCCAATGGCAACATCCACTTAGGCCATGCCTTGAATAAAATATTAAAAGACATTATCGTGAAACATAAAACAATGATGGGATTTAAAGCCCCATACGTGCCGGGCTGGGATTGTCATGGGCTTCCAATAGAACTTCAGGTGGTGAAAGAGCTCGGTGATGAAGCGAAAAAAACATCGCGCATAGAAATCAGGAAAAAATGCAGGAAATACGCCGAGAGATTTGTAAGGATTCAGATGGAAGAATTTAAACGACTTGGTGTTTTCGGCGACTATGAACATCCGTATCTCACAATGAGCAATGAATATGAAGCAAAGATATTGGAAATCTTTGGGAAATTATATGAAAAGGGATTCATCACTCGAAGCAAAAAACCAATTTACTGGTGCCCCAATTGTGTGACCGCGCTTGCAGAAGCAGAGGTTGAATACGACAACCATGAATCTCCTTCAATATTCGTGAAGTTTAAAATAGATGAAAATTCGGCCCGCATACCCGGCATTAATGCAAAAAACCTCTATATGATAATTTGGACCACTACCCCGTGGACACTTCCGGCAAACCTTGCGGTATGCATGCATCCGGAATTTACCTATGTCATACGCCAATTTGGCAATGAATATTATCTGATGGCAGAAGGACTTGTTGGTACATTTGAGAGAATAACAGGATTACAAGGCGAAAAGAGCGTTGAAATAAAAAGAAAGCAATTGGAGAAGCTTGTTGTTTTCCACCCATTCATTGAAAGACAGTCAAAAATCATCTTTGGTGATTTTGTTACGCTTGATCAAGGAACAGGAATTGTCCATATCGCGCCGGGACATGGCTTGGAGGACTACCTCGCGGGTCTGGAGTATGGGCTCGAAATGCTTTCACCGGTTGATGACGAGGGGAGGTTCACAGATGAATTTGCGTTAATGAAAGGTGTCCATGTTTTTGATGCCAACGAGAAAATCATTGAGCTTTTGAAAAAAAAGAATGCGTTGATCAAAACTGAAATGATTGAGCACTCCTATCCGCATTGCTGGAGATGTAAAAAGCCTTTGATTTTCCGCGCCACCGAACAGTGGTTTATGATCGTAGATCACAATGGTCTCAGAGAGAAAGCATTGAGAGCGGTTGATGAGACAACATGGATTCCCGCATGGGGAGAGCAGAGATTTCGCGGCATGGTTGAAACAAGGCCCGATTGGTGCCTTTCGAGACAACGCTCATGGGGTGTGCCAATTCCTTCATTTAAATGTTCAAAATGCGGGAAAAATCTCATGAGCTCAAAAACAATACTTTTTTTCGCAGAAATATCCTTAAAAAAAGGAATCGATGCCTGGTACACCGATGACATCCATGAACTCATTCCAAAAGATACCCACTGTACATGTGGAAGTACTGTATTCGAAAAGGAATACGATATTCTTGACGTCTGGTTCGATTCAGGTGTGTCGCATTATGTGGTTTTAGATTCATGGCCGTCTCACCGGTGGCCTTCGGATTTATATCTCGAAGGAAGTGACCAGCACCGAGGATGGTTTCAGTCATCGTTGTGGCCATCGATTGCACTGAGAGATCGCGCGCCCTACAAAACAGTTCTCACCCATGGGTTCGTACTCGATGAGGAAGGGAAGGCGATGAGCAAATCTATGGGGAATGTCATTCCTCCAGATGATATCATAAAAAAATTCGGAGCTGATATTCTTCGTTTATGGGTATCCTCGGAAGACTATCGAAATGACGTGCGAATTGGCTTTGATATGATAAACCAGATTGCCGATTCCTACAGGAAAATTCGAAATACTTTTAAATTCATATTGGGAAATATTGCCGAATTTTCAGAAAAAGATGCAGTGCTGTATAATGATTTAGCTGATGTGGATAAATGGATTCTTCATAAATTGCATCAATTGTATCATCAGGTAATAGAAGCATATGAAAATTTTGAATTTCATCTTGTTTACAGGAGAATATTGAATTTTTGCGCTGTGGAACTTTCATCGATATATTTTGATATTTCGAAGGATATTCTCTATATAGAAGAAAAAAATGGATTACGAAGAAGAGCTTCTCTCACTGTGTTAAATGAAGTATATAAAACGATCGTAACGCTTATTGCTCCAATTCTTGTTTTTACTTCGGAAGAAATATGGAATTTTGCAAAAAACGAGGGATCCATTCACTTTCAAAAATACTATGTTCCTAAAGATGTATTTAAAAATGAAGCCATTGCAAAAAAAATGGATGAGCTTGTGGATGTAAAAAAGGATTTGTTGAAAGCGCTTGAGATAAAGAGAAAACAGAAAGAAATCGGTACTTCGGTTGAAGCGCGTGTGGAAATATACGTAAAAAGCGAGCGACTGAGAAATATGCTACGGGAGCTTAGTGAAGAAGCAAGGAGGTTCTTTCAGGTATCTTCGTTGAGTGTATGTGAAAGTAAAAATGAAGGTATGGAAGAATATGATATTGCCGCGATAAAAGTGATGAAAGCTTCTGGAACGAAATGTGTTCGTTGCTGGAACTATTCAGAAGATGTCGGAATAGATGAAAAGCATCCGCAGCTTTGTGCGCGATGTGCGAAAATTGTGGAAGCAATAACAGGAAAATAACAAAAGGGGAAATTGATGAAAAAACATATAATTACGGGAGTGTTATTGATGTTTTCTCTTGTGCTTGATATTTTCACAAAGCACCTGGTCGTGACGAATATCTCCCTTCATGAAAGAATAAACGTCATCGGTAGCTTTGTACAACTGACGCTTATTTATAATAGAGGGGGACTTTTTGGAATTCTGCAGGGGTATCAGCAGTATTTTTTAATTGTTTCAATTGTTGTGCTTGTATTGCTTGTGCTTTTCTATATTTTTGAAAAAGAAAAGAAACCGCTTTTTTGTTATTCGATGGGTTTCATACTCGCGGGTGCAATAGGAAATATCATTGATCGTATATCGGGAAGACCTGGAGTTGTTGATTTTATTTACATCGGGAGTGATAATGTATTCAGATGGCCTGCCTTTAATGTGGCAGATTCTGTGATTGTAATTGGGGCGATATTACTGCTTATTGTCTATATTCAGGAAGAAATGAAAAGGAAAACTCAAAAGGAGACAACTCAAGATTAATACGTGTCAATGACGTGGATCCATTCGGATCCTAAAAGCCGTCCCTCCTTGCCGTGAATTTCAACAAGATATTCCCCTTCAATATAAAAAGAAAGGGGAACTGCCGCATTTGATGCTTCGGAAGAGACGGAGTGTGTCAACTCTTCAACTTTTTCGTTTTTATAATTTGTTTTTTTCGAAATAACAATTTTCAACGATTCTGTTTCAAACCGTCCGGGGGCATTAATAAGAGCGGTGAGATCGCCCGTCGAAAACTTCTTCCCACACTGAATTCCCTTGCCGTTTTTATCTACGCCTTCGCAGAACGAAATGACGGGAGTTTTGGCGCAGGAAAAAAGAAAGAAACCAATGATGCAACAAAGAAAGACGTATCTGATTATATTCCATGTTGGTGCATGTGGGGTAGGGGGGAAAAAATAATTATGATGTTTTGCATTATTCTTCATCAGGCTCATCAATTTCCTCGTTGAATTCAAAATTTCTTTTTTGCAACTTTTCTGAGTTTTGCTGCTTCTGAAGTATTTCGATTTTCCCCTCTGCTTCTTCGAGCATAGTATTGCATAATTTGGACAGTGAAATCCCTCTTTCAAAAAGTTCAATAGATTTTTCAAGACTCAAATTGCCTTCCTCAAGCTTTTCGGCAATTTGTTCCAGCTCTTTGAGAGCACTTTCGAAACTCATGGTGGTTTTGCTTTTTTTTCTTTTAGAATCCACGGCGTACCTCACTGATTGATGTAATTGTGCTTTCCATAATGCCATCGCTCACTTCAAGTGTGACAGTTTCACCGATTGAAGTGTCATGTATCCTTTTGATTATGTCACCTTTTGAATTTGTTACAATGGAATACCCGCGTTTTAAAAGGGCAATGGGTGATAGCTTTTCGATGGTTTGAAGAAGAAGATAAAAGGAATGACGTTTATCTTTAAGAAGCGTTTTGATCGCAGCAGTAAGAGAAGGTATGGAAGAAAGCTTTGTTTTGCATTGTGATAAAAATATCTTCATGGATGCGTGAAGCTTTTTTTCGAAATCATGTAGCATCATTGTCCTTGAATGAACAATGTCCAGCGGATGTAAAAAAAATCTTCTATTTTGAATATACTGAAAACGCGAGGTAAGCTCTCTGAGTTTTGATTCCATGCTTGAGTTCAAACGAGAGATGCTGAATTCAATCTCATCGAGAAATAATGATTTTAGCGGAATACACATTTCAACTGCGGCAGAGGGAGTAGGGGCATATGCATCAGCGGCATCGTCGCAAAGAGGATGATCAACCTGATGACCTACCGCAGATACAATAGGAACCCGTGAATGATAAAACGCTCTGACAACGATTTCTTCGTTGAAAGGCATAAGGTCCTCGAATGAACCGCCGCCTCGTCCAGCGATAATCACATCCACGCCATATTCAGGACGATTGATTAGTGCAATGGCACGGGCAATCGATTCCGGTGCATCAGAACCCTGCACATGTGCCGGACAAATAAGGATATCTATATTGGGATATCGCTTGCGAGCAACTTTTATGATGTCTCGAATGGCAGCGCCGGTGGGTGATGTGACAACACCCAGGCGTCTTGGCAAAATCGGCAATTTTCTTTTTCGTTTTTGATCGAAAATACCTTCGGCAAGAAGATTCTTTTTCAATTGTTCAATTCTCTTCTGAAGTTCGCCAATTCCTTCTGGTTTCACCTGTGAAATGACAAGCTGATACGTTCCCCGTTTTTCGTATACATTAATGGTACCGAGCGCAAGCACCTTCATCCCGTTTTCAAGGCGAAATGAAAGTTTTTTGTTTTGATATTTGAAAAATACTGCGTGAATTACAGCGTTCTCGTCTTTCAGCGAAAAATAGATATGACCGGTTGAGTGATAGGTGAGATTGGATATTTCACCGACTATCCACATATCAATGAGATCTTCTTGAGATTCAAGAGTGTTTTTAATAATCCGTGTGATTTCAGTGACAGAAAGCGGTTTCGAATGCATAAAAAAATAAAAGATGGAATATTAATATTTTCTTAAAAGCGATACAAGCTTTCCTAAGATTACTACATCATCAACAATGATAGGCTTGTATTTGCTGTTCGCTGGCAATAGATGAATTTTTTTATCCATGATTTTTAATGTTTTGAGAGTCGCTTCATCATCAATGAGAGCCGCGACGATATCGCCGGAATAAGCGCTGTCCTGTTTTTTTATGATGGCGATATCTCCATCATTGATGCCTTTCTCTATCATGGAATCGCCTTTTACCTGTAGTGCGAATAGATCTCCGGAAGGTACCATGGATTTCGGAAGCCTGATATAGTCTTCAATGTTTTCATGGGCGAGAATTGGAGCTCCCGCAGCGATTCTTCCGACAAGGGGAATACTTTGGACATCAGACGATGATTTTGAAATTTTTTCCGATAGCACTTCGATAGCTCTTGATTTGTTCGTTGAGCAGCGGATATACCCCTTTTTTTCAATAGCCTTCAGATGGTCATATGCACCTTTTACGGTGATGCCAAAACGATCGCCGATTTCACGAACGGTGGGAGGATACCCTGATGATTCTATTTTTTCTTTTATAAAATTGAAAATGTGTAACTGTTTGTCTGTAAGCGCTTTCATGTGTCCCCCATTTAGAAATACCGTCTCATGAATAGCAAATATATGTATAGATGTCAAGAAAAAAATATTTTTTATTCATTCCTTGCTGCAATTTGTATTCCCTTGTCTTCAATATATACGGCAAGGCGATCGATTGCGTCTTTTAACTCGTTGAATTGTGTGATGTTCAGCGTGACGCCTTTTTGAGACGGCTTATAGGTTATAGTTCCATTTGAATCAATGGTCTGGAACCAGATGCGTAGATTAATAAGCTTCATACCTTTGAACTCTGACACTTCAACTCTGATGATTTCTTTCGAATTTTTTTGAATATCTTTGATAATATCGCTCATGATGTCCTCCTGATGTGATGATACAATAACCTATTTATTACTTTTCCATTATAACGGAAAGTATTTTTCTGCTGACAATGTTGAAAAAAAGCCTGTGGCCTGTTTCGTTAATATATCGCTCATCCGGAAGCACAATATCCTTTATTGTGAGATTGTATTCATTGAGTTCATCTGCGATTAAATAATGAATGGGGATATAGTGGCATTTGAGATCAATCGCCACCTCGCGAATTGTGCGATAATAAATTAACGCTGATTGCATTTCAAAATCGCCAGAAAAAGGATGAGATGAGGCGAGAAAAATGTGAGAATTATATCGAATTCTGCAGAGACGTACGAGCTGAACCAGGTTTTCTTTAAATTCAGAGCGATACACTGGCCTGTAAATATCGTCGATTCCAAAATGAAAAAGTATCATTTCGGGTTGAAAGGGGGCAATGTCCTCTTCGAAAGTCCAGCAACCATGAAAACTTGTGTCGCGATTGCGGGAACGATTAATTACTTGAATGCCGTGTGAGGACAAACTCTCGGTAAGTAGATGTGCATAAGACAATTGCACATGAGTCCCTGCCGCAATACCGCCGCCTCGAATAAGAAAAATCATACCTACCTCAGCATACGTGCATGGTTATGATACTGCATGCGAGATGAAAAAGGCATAAAAAATAAAGAGCTAATTCGTCAATGTATTTTGTTTCAAGACATGTACGTGCACTCAGGTGCGATTGGCGAGAGCTTTTATGGCATCGCGCTTAATTGAAGCAAACCTTCTCGGATATTTTCCCGGTGTTTCCGATATTTTTATTAGAATGATATTGTTTGTTCCAAGTCCAAACGCCTTTCTTTCTACTGGAGTTGTCGGCCTGACGCCAAGATCAGAGAAATGCTGAAATAAAAGCGGATATCCCGTTGAGTCGGGAAGTGTATCATTCGCATACATAAATATAAAACCGCCCATTTCTAAAAAGGGGGCGCAGATTTCCGAAGTGATAAACACATGTGCAAAGGCTCGACATATTGAGAAAAAAAAGGATCCACGAAAAGCATGCTCGTGTGCGATTTCTTCTCCTCGTGCACATACAGCTTCTATGTTTGGAATGTTGAGCTCGCGTATGACGCTTTGAATGAAATTAATTTTTTTTATATGGGAATCAACGAGAGTCCCCGCGAGAGCAGGAAAAATTATTGAAAGAGGAATGCCAGGGACACCGGCGCCCGTGCCCATATCGATAAATCGTGTTCCACGTGGAACATTGAGGAAGCGCATGGGCTGGAGGCTTTCGCCGATTAGCTTCTGGCATATTTGCTCTATGGTGCGAAAACCCGTAAGATTGAATTTTTTATTGGCATCAAAGAGGCGCGATGCATAGCATGCAAGCTTTTCCACAGACTCTTGTGCGAGTGGCTGATGGATGCTTTGGAAATATTCCGTAAGATAGTGTTCCACGTGGAACATCAGCGACCATCCTGTCTTTTTTTTGATTCGAGATACACAATAAGGATTGAAATGTCCGATGGGTCAACGCCCGGGATGCGGATGGCCTGGCCGATAGTGGCAGGCCGAATTTTTGAAAGTTTTATGCGCGCTTCTGTTTTAAGGCCTAAAATGAGCGCGAAATCAATATCGGAAGGGATTTGGTGATTTTCGAGTTTTTCCATTTTTTTTATACGATCCAGATCTTTCTGGATGTATCCTTCATATTTGATTTCCATCTCTATGACTCGTGCCCATTCCTCGGGCAGCGAAAGATTGATCTTTTCAAGAATTGGTATGAGTGTGATGCCCGGCCTTTTAAGAAGTTTACGTGCAATGTGTTTTTCGCCTAAGGTGAGTGTTTCGCTGTGAATTGCACGGAGAAACTTTTCATCGACAATGATGGATGTCTTTGAAAGCGTTTCTTTAATGGATGCAATCGCCTCGTATTTGCGTGCGGCTTTTTCGAACTGATCCTTGGTTACTAATCCGTTTTCATAGCCATATTGTATCAGGCGCTGATCGGCATTATCCTGCCGCAATATGAGGCGATGTTCTGCACGTGACGTGAACATCCGATACGGTTCGTCGGCGCCTTTGGTGACTAAATCGTCGATGAGCACGCCGATGTATGCTTCAGAGCGCTTTAATATGAGCGGCGCTTTGCCTGAAAGCTTTCTGCATGCATTGAGCGCGGCCATCAGTCCCTGTGCGGCGGCTTCCTCATAGCCTGAAGTGCCGTTGATCTGTCCTGCATGATATAATCCCGCGATGCGTTTGGTTTCAAGCGTCGGATGAAGCTCTGTGGGAGGCACGAAATCGTATTCAACCGCATACGCGGGTCGCATGATTTGGATATCCTCAAGTCCAGGAATTGTACGCACCATCTCTTCCTGCACGTCTTCGGGGAGGGAGCTCGAGAAGCCATTGATATAATATTCGTTTGTGGTGGCACCCTCCGGTTCAAGAAAAAGCTGATGTCGTGGTTTATCGGCAAAGCGCACCACCTTATCTTCGATTGAAGGGCAGTAGCGTGGGCCGATTCCCTTGATTTTCCCCCCGTAGAGAGGGGAGCGATGGATGTTTTTGCGAATGATTTCGTGTGTTTTTTCACTGGTATAGGTGATCCAGCAGGGATATTGTACTCGTTGAATGGAAGCGGTGCGGTACGAAAATGGTGAGGGTTCTTCATCCGGAAGCTGGATTTCGCAGCGCGAAAAATTAATGGTGTTGCCATTAATGCGCTGAGGGGTGCCAGTTTTAAGGCGCAGGACGGGGAAACCGAGATCGCGCAATGAATCTGAAAGGTACTCTGATGAGAAATCGCCAAGGCGCCCCATGCGGGCGTTGAATTCGCCGATGTGGATGAGACCTTTTAAAAAAGTACCGGTACATAAAATAACGGCATCGGCTTCGTATGAAATTTCACGTTCAGAGATTATGCCACGAACTTTTCCGTTTTCAGCGGAAATGGTTTTTGCAATATCCTGTATGAGTGTGAGATTGTGCTGTTTTTCGAGCACCGCTTTCATGCGAAATTGATATGCTTTCTTATCGGCCTGCGCGCGCGGTGCCCACACCGCGGGACCCTTGCTGCGATTGAGCATCTTATAGTGGATACCGGTTTCATCAATGGCGATGCCCATCTCGCCGCCGAGGGCGTCTACTTCGCGCACCAGATGTCCCTTGGCAAGCCCGCCAATCGCAGGATTGCAGCTCATCTGGCAGATGGTGTCCAGATTGCCGGTGAGTAAAACTGTGCGAAAGCCCATGCGCGCGGAAGCAAGCGCTGCCTCAACTCCCGCATGACCAGCGCCAACCACGATTATGTCGAATCGTTTGATCATGCAATTCCCCACTTCGGTGATATCAATCTCATTATACCACAACTTTTTGTAGCGGAGAGAAAGTCAATCAGAGATGCTATTGTGCAAGTGTTTTCTCGAGGGTTGTGGCAGTTTTTATAAGCATCTTCCTAAGCTGTGAATCTTCGCAATACATAAATGCTGTTGCGAGCGTTTCTCTAAGGGTCTGGGCGGCAGTTTTCAGGTTGTGCACATCATCTGCGAGTGCACGAGGCGGGGTGGAAATGAGCGATTTTAACGTCGAAGAGCGTTTTTGAGATTCTACAAGACATGCGTGCAATTTTTCCATTTCGCTGTTAAAATGCCGTAATGCTGCTATCACAGTGTGTGAAGATTCTGCATGCTTTACCGCATGCGCAGTGGTGTTTATCAGCGTGGTCTGTTTCGTCAGTACCTGACGAATTGACGCATGGTCCTCACATGATGCGATGAGCATGAGGAAAAAAATTATTAAAAAGGAATGGATTTTTTGCATGATATTCTATTTTCGAAAAGGAAATAAGGAAGAAACAGCGTTATTTGGCGCTGATGGAAAGAATGTTTATCACCTCAAGTTTCGCGGGAAAACCAGGTCCCTTGGCAGGGTAGATTTCTTTTCCTGCAATGACCACACGTGCGTATTGATGCGACATAAGTTCTTTTGCCCTCTCACCAACCAGCTCATAGAGCGCACCATCATCGGTGGCAAGGACAAGCTTTGAGAAAGGAGCATTGCCTCGGATAGAGATGATTCCGGCATAGTTTTTCACTTCGCAGGAGAAAACTACTGAAAGGCTCAGAGCTACACTGAAGAGTATCAGTGCACGTAAAATATTTTTATGCGTTTTTGCGCTCACAGTCATTTTACCACGACGGTTAATTTCACTTCTTTGGGTATGTCAATGTTGTACACAAGGGATCCGGTTACGTTATTCCCGGCCAGATAAAAGATATTCGATGTTTTTGGCTGGATGCCTGTAGGCATGGTTGTGTACACATACGGGCCAGTGTGAAAACCATATTTATAGTTGTACAGATTGATTGAACCGAGAGAATACGTTATTGATGAAAGCGAGGATGTAAACCAATCACCTGCATTATATTGATAATATCCGGCAGGAGGGGAAGTGGTATCAGAGAGAAGATTTGAAGCCGCCCATTTTCTTAAAACAGTCGCGAAATCTATATTGTATCCCTGCGAGGAAAGCGCATATTCAATTGCGCGATAATTCGTGAAAGAATTTTGAACAATATTGCGTAAAAAAGGCGCGCCGCCGAAATTGCGCGTAAGATACGCCCCGAAGGCATAGTTGATAGCGTAGTTACGCGTCGAGTTATCCCATTCGGTGAGAGAAATATCATTGTAATAGTTGTACTCCGGGAGCCGCCCTTTAGTGTTGCCTGGATCGCCTGCGGTTGCGGTATTGTACGCAACTCCTCGAGGCCCATCAACCTTCATGTGAGATGACAGAATATCTTCTGTTGCCATGGCACAAAGTTCATCGAGCCAGGTTTCGCTTGGTTCGCCATTGCTTCGCAATACGGTTTTCTGATAAAAATGAATCATGTGCTGAAATTCATGGGCAAGCGTGGATACAATGGTGGAAGGCCATTGGTCAGTGATTTCCCATGAATCATCACCATTTGCAAACATCACCGCATCTAAATAGAACATAATGCGCTCGTTTGAATACTGCAGCGTGTAGTCAGAAGGCACCCTGAAAAAATTATCCCGCGCATAAAAGAATCCTACCACACCACCAGAGGGTGAATTATCGCCATCGATATCGAAGAGCAGAATGGTGATTTCATCATTGTCGTGGATTAAATCATTCGGATAGAGAGTGTGTGCGGTCTCTTCCCATTCTGACCCATAAATGGTAGTAGTCCACTCATAGATGTCGTTTGCAGTGCCGGACATGATGAATTTGTCGGCAAGGGCATTAACCATATCGCTTGTAATACAGTTTGCTTTTGAACATTTATCAAAGCAATTATTTGCGACCCAGATGTTGACGGTGACCGGGATTCCTGTATCTTTTGTTATCACCTTACGGCAGGTTGCGGTGATGACATTGCCGCGGTCGTCGTAAAAAGTTCCAGGAGAGCCTTCTGTATCAGCTCTTAATGTTGGTGGGGTGAGTGAACGCAATAATCCGCGTGGAGAAAAGGTCTCGGTTCGCACAATCGGCCGGTGGTTGAATTCGGTAATTTCCGGCTTCCCGCGCTGGGCGATAGGCTGCGCAGATGGCGAGGGAACTTCTGCCGACAGTTCGGTTCTGAAAGAGCTTTCACTATCGATATCATCACCGATATCATCATCGCCCACACGGTTTTTCACCACCGGCATTTGCGCGGCATCAGAAGAGGTTGTGTTAGTAAAAATAAAATAGACATCTTTTGATGAACTTCCAAGGCTGAGCGTGTAGGTGAGATGAACGTTTCCGTTTGTATCAACAAGAAATACTTCGCTTCCAGGGCCTGTGTAGGTATTACTACGGGAAATGCTGGACCAGCTCTCGGAAGCATCGTCGTCATCAGAGCACGAGACAAAGATCAAAAAGGAGAGAAAAATGGTGAGCACGATAGAGAGTTTTTTTTGTGTTTCGAAACTCATTGGAGTTATTCCTTTCAATGTTTCAACTGATGGGTATTACCGCGCCCTGCAATAGTATTATACCGCATATATGTACAATAATGATAAAAAATTTACGTATTCGTGTCAAGTTTTTTATTGGACAAAACGCGAGGATGGGTATAGCATAATGTCCGTACCATAGAGGGGATTGTTGGCATGCCTATAGAATTCCCGGAGTGATATCAGATCGGAACTATGGAGGGAGATGATGGTCTTTCCGTCAGACATACGTGTGCTGATTTCGATAAAAAAAGGCGACATAACGAAGGAAGATGTTGATGTAATAGTCAACGCCGCAAATCCAAGTCTTCTTGGTGGTGGAGGGGTTGACGGCGCAATTCATCGGGCAGCGGGGCCGGAACTTTTAGCGGAATGCCGTACGCTCGGTGGCTGTTCCCACGGTGAGGCACGCATCACGAAAGGATACAGGCTCAAAGCGCGTTACGTGATTCATACGCCCGGGCCTGTGTATCGCAATGGCAAAAGCGGTGAACGTGAAGTGTTGCGCAATTCGTATTATAATTCCATGAAGTTGGCGCATCAAAATACCCTGCAATCAATCGCCTTTCCTGCCATTTCCACCGGCGTGTATGGATATCCGAAAGAAGAGGCATGCGAGGTGGCAATTACCACTGTGCTCGAATACCTGCGAGATACCGGATATCGCATGCAGGTGGTGTTTGTTCTGTTCGATGATGAAAATTATACTTTGTACATAGACTATCTGAAAAAGCTTCGAGGATGATATCGTGCCATGAATTTCCTGACTATGCTCAAAGATGTCTCAGAGAAGTTTCGCAGCATCGTATGTCTGGGTATGGACCCGCTGCGGGAAGACATTCCCCTTCGGGAAGCGAATGTTGGCAGGGCTATTTATGCATTTTATGAAGCAATTCTGGATAGGATGGCAAAGGAAAAAGTCTTTCCTGCGGCGGTGAAGCCCAATTATGCGTTTTACGCGCAGTACGGGTTTGAAGGGCTGGAAGCATTACACGGGCTCATTGCGTTATATCGAAAAGAGGGTTTTCCAGTAATTCTGGATGTGAAGCGGGGCGATATTGGAAAAACAGCAGAGGCCTATGCAAAAGAATGCTTTGAATTTTTCAATGCGGATGCAGTGACGCTTTCGCCTTACATGGGGTATGATTCCATTTTCCCCTTCGTAAAAAATTATCCGGAAAAAGGTGCATATGTTCTGGTTAAAACATCAAATAAGAGTTCAGGAGATATTCAAGATGTACCAACCCCCGATGGTCCAATCTACGAGCACGTGGCAAGAAAAATTATTGAATGGCACAGTCCGGGCATTGGTGCAGTGGTGGGGGCGACCTATCCTGAACAATTGAGGCAAATTGCAGAAATTTTCATTTCAACTGGAAAGGAAATTCCACTTCTCATTCCTGGTGTTGGTTCGCAGGGGGGTGATCTTGAAAGCGTGCTGCCTTCCCTCATCACGGGAGGAAGCTGGCAGATTCATCGCATCAATTCATCAAGTGCCATAAATTATGCGTATAAACGATTTCCAGGGATGCATTATGCAGAAGCTGCAGTGAAAGCGCTTAAGGAGCTCAACGAAGAAATTGAAGCCATTATGGGGGAACGTTGAAAGACGCACAGAAAAAACATGCGGTTCTGGTGGTAGCTGCAGATATTGAAGAAATCGGGAGCATTGTCCGTGCTCTTAATAGAAGCGATTATGATTTTATCACTGCGCGAAGCGTTCCTGAAGCGTTGAGCAACATCACCTATCGTTTGCCGAATGTCATCATCAGCGAAGCGGAATTGCCGGAGGTAGATGGCTTTGCATTTCTGGAAAAAATCCGCAAAGGTATTAAGACCCGGCTGATCCCGTTTGTCTTCATCACTGACTCGAAAGGGGTCAAGGAGCGGGTGCATGCCTATCAGACAGGGGCCGATGCAATCCTCGTCAAACCAGTAAATTCGGAAGAGTTACACGCGGTTGTCGCATCGCGCATTCGCCTTATTGAAGAATTTTATCATATTGCTGTCACCGATGAGCTCACGCGTTTGTATAACCGGCGGGAATTTTTAAGAAAGTTCAATGAGGAGATTTACCGAGAGGAAAAACGGTGTTTATCGCTTGCGCTTCTGGATCTTGACCATTTTAAACAGATCAACGATATTCATGGGCATCAGATGGGCGATAATGTGCTCATGACATTCGCGGAAGTCATTATGTCTGTCTGCGGAGATGTGTATTTCCCGGCGCGCTTTGGGGGTGAGGAATTTGTCATCCTGTTTCCCGGTATAAGCTCCGTGGACGCAAAGGAGATTGTCGAAAGAATCAGAAATATTTACGGGGCCATATCGTTTCAGGGAGATAAGAAAAAAGTCTTTTATGTGAACTTTAGTGCGGGTGTGGCGGAATATCCGCACATGGCCGCGAATCTTTCTTATCTTCTTTCAAAAGCCGACCATGCACTCTATGCGGCGAAAAATGAAGGGAGGGGGAAAACGCTCATTTACAGCCCTCTTATGGGACGCAACGACCGATTCTGGGAATATTTAAAGGGCAGCAGGGAAACATTTCTTACAAAAGATAATACAGATGTGGTGAGTAGATTGCCGTATTTGCCAGGAGCCCTTGAAATGATCACCAATCTGGATTTTGAGATACAGAGCATCGGAACCATGGCAATCAGCATTCGGGAAAACCCCACAATTACGGCTGTAAGAGGCCGCCAAAATCTCCATTATGATATTCGCAACATCGTCAGCGTGATCATGGAGGCCTGTGAAAACA
The DNA here is from genome assembly GCA_020721925.1 of Leptospira biflexa. Taxonomy (GTDB): domain Bacteria; phylum Spirochaetota; class UBA4802; order UBA4802; family JAGODF01; genus DYLV01. The sequence goes on along the minus strand of DYLV01000002.1, from coordinate 22,211 downwards.
ATTTTGCTTCGGATACATTTTACTGCCGGGGGAGTTTATTTGAATGCGATTTTGTTGTCCTGTTTCCCAGCATTGCCGATTTTTCCTTTAATCTGCAAAAATTCAAGGAACTGTGCAATGATATTTTCCAGAGCATAAGCCGGAATCCTGCCTGCGGCGTGTTCGATCTTGGATATGCATGCGATGTGATGTACTTTGACAGAAAAAAGCCCTGGGGGCTTCTTGATGGCGTCAAGAGAATTATGGGTGAAATTCATTCATCTGATATAAAAAGAAAAAAATTTGAAAAACTTCAGCGCAACGCGCGTGCGATACAACGTACACCCTCTCAGAACAAACCACTCATAGAAACGAAGTATTATTTCAACACATTCAATTTACATCGGGAATATCAATACTTTGTGGTTTCAGACGGCCCCGAGTATGTTTTTGAATTGGATATTCTCATCGAAAATCAAATAAAAAAACAGGCTGAATTATTTTCGAAAACTATCGCGAAACATACTCAAAGAGAAAAAGAGCTCCCGAGTATGGTGCCCTGGAACGGCGGTATTGACCTTCAAGAATATATAGATATGTTAGCTGTTCATCTAAAAGGGAGACGGATGCTTTTGATGATCAATGAAGCACAGATCACCGATAAAGTGCGCGATACACTTATTCGGACGATCCGATCCTTCCCTCCGGCGATATCGATTGGGCTGGACAATTGTTTCATTGGGCCGGATCTTCTGAATGTGCTTTCATCCATTGAATGTAAAGCGTTGTGTTTTTCTGAAAACGTGATACGAAATATTCATTCATTCAAAGAAAGGATCAAAATCGTCAACGGGGCAAAAATTTTCGCAGACCAGCTCGGCATTCCCGTGTTGGCGAAGAATATCATGCATGAAGAAGAATATCTCATTGTGCGCGATTTGGGAATATATTATGCTTCCGGCCCGTATATGGAGCATCTGCGGAAAAAGGGTGTCATAAACGGGCATATGTGAGCTTTAATCCTTCCACACGAAAGAACTCTTTGTGCACCGCGTCGTAGAAATCTTCCATGTCTTCTGCAGATTCAAAGGCTATGCATTCGACGGCATTGGGGAAAGCGTGGAGAAGTTGCCTGCGTATAGATCTATAGACTTCCTTGCTTATCAAAAGATGATCTTCTTCATCTGTTAAAAAATTAATAATACGTACATTATCTTTATGTATTTTAATAATGGGTATTATTGTTGAATATACTTCCCGTGCAGTGGTGTATGTTGAAAAATTCTCGAATACCTGAAAAAAACGGAAATGAGATTTCTCAGGCATATCGGATAAACAATGTGTCCGTACATGATATGAATCTTTTTGTTGGTGATTGCCAGTATTTAGCGCAGCATTATCAATCGGGTGGTCGGAATAAAGAACAATTGAATAAAGCTGATCTTCTAAGGGAAGACGACATAAAAAGTCTTTCAAAGTTTCAATATTGAGCGATGAAGTTCTTAGGGAGAGATGTATGGTAAAAACGGAGGTTTGGATATAATGTGTAATATCGAGTGTGTGCCAGTGTGGAAATGTTAAACAATTGATATACAGCGATGCGGTGAGAAAGCCCTTTTCCGTTAACGAGAAATCAGGTAGATTTTCAACATCTGCGGTAAAGCCGGTCATCTCTTCGGTAAATCTGTATATGGCTGCTAAATCATTATGGCGAAAACCCCATCCTTCCAAGAAAAAATATGGGGGCTTTTGCATGAACGAAGCGTTGCGGGCACGTGCGATATCTCGCATGCGCGTGCCGGGAAGTATCATAAGCGGATAGAGTTCAAGGTATTCGCCGAAACCGGAGCGCACGAGCGTTTCAACGGTCTTCATAAATTCGGAAGGCGAATCCTCCGGAAGGCCGGGTATGATGCCGATTTTAAGTTCAATGCCGGCATCGCGCAGATGCTGCATTCCCTTGAGTTCTTGGTCTGGATTAGCACATCGGGTGACGCTGACAAGCGCTTTGCGTGTCAGCGTTTGTAATCCGATTTCGAGGCTTTCGAAACCTGCCTGGCGAATAGCGATGGCCATTTTTTTATCGATTCCCTCTGCGCGCATTTCAGTGTGCAGACGTATGCCGGGGTTGTGCATCTGGATGGTATGAAGGGTTTCCATGAATCGGCTGGTTCGATTAAATGTAGGCGAGAGGATGTATATTTCATTCAATCTTCGTGAGCGATCTTGAAGTGCAGTGAGCAATATCTCATGCGGTTGTTCCCGCACTGTTCTGGTGTTTTTGGAGTAGTAGCAATAGCTGCATCGGTATGGACAGCCGCGTGTCATTTCTAAAAATATGGATCCGTCGGGCATGGGGTTGAGATATTGTGCGGTAAATGGTTCAACAATTTCATGAGCTGGAAGTAGCTCATCAAACGGTTGTGTGACGGGGGTATTCCCACTAAAATTTTGTGCATGTGTTTTATGAAATATTTCGTTGAAATAATGACGGAAAAACCATTCCCCTTCGCCGTTGACGAAGTAATCAACGTAAGGGCGAGGTTCGGAGAATACATGTGAACCCGGGGCTATTTCCGGACCTCCAAAAATGATATGCACATGGGGTAGTGATTTTTTGATTTTTTCAGCAAGATGTAGATGTCGCTCGAGATTCCAGAGATAATTCGAAAAACAAATCACATCGGGGTTGAGTGATGTTATATAGTGCAGAATAACGGAATTTGAAGCAAAATTTGAAATGTTAAATGGGAGAAATTCAATTGCAACCTGCGCTTCAATGCGGCGCTTGATATAAGCTGCAATCGTTGCCGGAGCATATTCGATATTCCCCTGAATGTATGATTGAGCATGATCGGTAAGGGGAAGCTGAACAAAAAGAAATTTCATGGTGTGAGAGTGTGCATTCACAAGGGTATGCTAAAAATAATGAGACATCATGGCTTGAATTTCTGTGCGATGGGGACTCGCCTGCCGATGCCGAACGCTTTTGAGGTCACTTTTAGACCAGGTGCGGCCTGAATGCGTTTGTATTCGTTTTGATTCACTTTGGTGAGCACCTCCGCAACAGTTTTTTCTTCGAAACCGAGCGCTACGATTTCTTTCATGGACATGCGCTTTTCAATGTAGCATTCAAGGATTTTATCGAGTACTTCATAGGGTGGAAGGCTGTCCTGGTCTTTTTGATTGGGCCGAAGCTCTGCGGAAGGAGGCTTTTCGATGCTTGCCTGCGGAATAATTTCTCGCTCTCTGTTAATATAGCGGGCAAGTCTATACACAAGCGTTTTCGGAAGATCCGATATCACCGCAAGGCCTCCCGACATATCACCGTAGAGAGTACAATATCCCATGGCAAGCTCGGATTTATTGCCGGTTGTGAGAAGCAGGCTTTTGAATTTATTGCTGACAGCCATGAGGAGATTGCCGCGAATGCGAGCCTGTATATTTTCTTCAGTTACATCTTCCGCACGTTCATGAAAAATATCCGACAGGGATTTGCGATATTCATAATAAAGATCGGCTATCGGTATTGTGTAGATTTTTATCCTGAGGTTTTTTGCAAGCTGCATGGAATCATCGACGCTTCCGGCAGATGAATACATCGATGGCATGGTAATGCCGATCACATGATCGCTGCCCAGCGCTTCGACGGCAAGTGTGGCGGTGAGTGCGGAATCAATGCCCCCGCTCAATCCTATTACCGCATCTGAAAAACCGCATTTTTTCATATAGTCGCGCAGCCCTAAAACCAGCGCGTCTTTAATATCTGCGGGAATGTTTTCGGTGGGCTTGGGGATTGGTGGTGACTTTTCAGTATCAAAGACAAGCATGTCTTCAGCAAAAGCTTTTGCTCTGACAATGAATTCTCCGCGCGCATTGATGAAGATGCTATTTCCGTCGAAGATAAGGCTGTCGTTGCCGCCCACCTGATTGACATATAATATTGAAACGCGATATTTTCGCGCAATCGACTGAAGGATGTCCCATTTTACAGTATTTTTTCCCACGCAATAAGGCGAGGCTGAAATATTAATAATGAAATCTGCTCCTTGCGCGAAAAGCTTTTCGACAGGATCGATTTCATAGTGTCGGTATTCGTTGAATATGACATTATCAAAATCAGAATCATTCCAGATATCCTCGCAGATGGTGATGCCGATGGTGTGTCCCAGTAGTGAAATGGGTTTATGCGCAGCGGCCGGTGTGAAATAGCGAAGTTCATCGAACACATCATATGTAGGAAGAAGTGTTTTTGCCTGAGAGGCAATTATATTCCCGTTATGTATGACGGATGCGGTGTTTAATAGCAAAGGAGAGCGGTTTGAACTGCATTCGACATGGCCAACAATTGCCGAAATTCCCTTACAGAACGATGCGATTGTTTTGACGGCATTGAGGTTGTCGGTGATGAGCTTTTTGTTTTCCAGCAAGTCCATCGGCGGATAGCCTATAACTGCCATTTCGGGGAAAACGACTAACTCCGCACCCACATTTTTTGCTCGATTGAGATGCTCGATTATTTTTTCCGAATTTCCCTTGATGTCTGCAATTATAGGATTTATTTGTGCGATTGCGATTTTCATGCTATTCTATTGCTCATGTCGACAATATACGTGTCATGCTCATATTATCGTGTAAAGTGAGTGATCAATTCCGCGATGGACACTCTCAGCAGTTCCTTGAATATGCTGTTATGTTCTTCGGTATAAGCCTGAAATAAAGGGAGAAGCGTGTTCTTCAATTTTATTTTTTTCAGCGCATACAGCGCAGCAGAACGCACATAGATATCATCATCGCTGGTGATTGACGCAAGGAGTACTTCTGCGGAGCGCAGCTCCTTGTAATGTGAGAGGGCGCTTAGAGCTTCGGCGCGAACGCGATAATCTGAATCTTTTACCGCATCGATTAAAAGCGGAAGTCCATTTAATTGGCCTATTTCGCCAATGCAGTATGCCGCATGGATGCGGAGATGAGGATTTTCATCGGTTTTAATGATTTTTCCAAGCCCCTTGTATCCGCCCCCATCCTTAAAATCGGCAAGCGTACTCATGATGATTCTTTTAATGTCGTCTTCCTTTTCTACATACAATCGATTGGACAGCGAGAATGAAGTCTGCTTGAATTTTCTTTTGCCGATAGATTGTACAGAAGCGTATCGAATATCCCGATGCTCATCATCTAAGCATCGAAGGAAGATAGGCAATGGATTGAAATATGCGACTTTTGCAAGTATTTCAATTGCTTTCACGCGGACCTCGGAGTTTTTATCGTGCACCGCGAGATTGCTGATATGGTTGATTGATTTTACAGGCTCATTTTTCTCAAGGCACAGAAGAGCCTGATAGCGGATGGATTTATTTTCGTCTTTTAACTGATCGACGAGGAAATTGTAAAGACGGCTGTCGTAGATATGATAAACCGTATTGAGCGCATAGACCCTGAAAAGCGGATTGTCGCTTGCGGCAAGATTTAGTACATATGCATATACCCTGTCATCCCTGAATTTTTTCAGTGCCTGAATTGAAGCTTCTCTCACCGATGAGAAGGGGCTTTTAAGCTGTTTCATAATCGGTGTGATTATTTCACGTCTGTTAAGGCTTGCAAGGAGATTTATTGCCTCAATTTTCACAAAAAAAGACGGCGATTCGTTCAGAATGTCTGTCCATAGAAGTATGTTCTCGTAAAGCGGGTAGCTCTTCAGTGCGGTGATCACATGCGCATGTAGTTCGTTCTGACCCTTTTCAAGGAGAATGTTTTTAAGAAGAGGAATAAGGTTTTTGGGCTTGTGGGCAGTAATGTATTCCAATCCCCTCCGGATGCGTGCCTCGTCGAAGCTTGTGATGTCGGCATAAGCATTTTCATCTGGGCTGGTTTCTGCGTGGACGAAGGCAATTCCCATGAAAAAAATGAATATCGCTAAAAAAATACATTTGTGCAGCAGAGGCTTGAATATTGTACGTATGCATATCATAAACAAAGAAAAACCCGGAATCACCGGGTTTCTGTCAATTGTAATTCTATTTATGCGCATATTTTCATTTTAATACGCCCAAAATGTAATTGTTCACAATTGCTTCAAGAATTTCCTTATCGAGCACGTTTCGCTCTTTGCGGGTAAATTCATAGACAATAAACTGTACACCGCCAATGAGCATGAGCGCAGTAATTTCGGGATTGAGGTTTTTCTTGTAAAAGCCGCGTTTTTTTATTTCCTCCACGTCGCGAACAAGCAGTTTTGTGATGAATTCCTGAAACTTATGAACTCTGGCAATGACTTCAGCATCTATTCCTATGATGTCTTTATAAATGAGTTTGATGACAATCGGTTCTTCAAGAAAGGCATTGATGATGGCGGCAAGCCGGTCTGCAACAAACTTGCTTATTGATTTTGCATTCGGGTTGCCTTTGTAGAAATCACGGAGATCCTCCATATCAAGGATGTCATCGATCTGCTCTTCGACCTTTTCCATGATTGCATACAGGATTTCCCTTTTATTGCCGAAATACTGGTATACCGTGCCCCTGGCAATATTGAGTTTTTCGCAAACCTGTCCGATATGCGTGCTCTGAAAGCCGTTCTGGATAAACATCTCTTTCGCGATTTCAATAATCTGCTGTTTTCTTTTTTGTCCTTTTGCCGGCATATCTAACCCCTTAACTATTGTTGGCTTTTGTTTGAGTCGCTGAGTTTGAGCTTTTTTATTTCTTCAGAGAGAGGGACAAGACAGTCCTTCAGCTCTTTGATCAGCTTGTCGGATTTTTCCTGGAGATCCTTACTCATGGCATTTAATAAAAAATTACAATATCTATCAAAAGGGAATATTGCGATTTGTCATAAGACATAATAATGATTATTAAATATAAACTGTTTTTTTATTTTTAGAAAAAGGTATTTTTAGTCAACAAAAAAATTTTAAAATATAATTTTTTATTGAGGTGACTTTGCCGACTATGACGAAATATTACAATTCGTTTTTATTTTCACTCCAGGTTCGGTTTTGGATATTCATTATCAAAATTTTTTTACGTCCAACTCGCCTGACCTCACCGGGAATGAGCAGGCCCACAGGTATTATACCAGCTTGTTCACAAGAGTTCCTATTCTCGCAGAATCTTTTTCTAAAGTAATTGCACCGCCGCGTAGCATCATAAAAAGAAAATTTTTCATTTCTTCGAGGTCCATGGTGATGTCTTCAATTTTAGTTTCTTGATTCTGCACGGGCTGTGGATTTTCCGCACCATGCTCGGAGATTTGCGGTGCTTCGGCTGGTCTTCCAGCGGTTGAAATTGCATACGCTGTCAATCCGTTGACTTGCATAACCTTACCTCCTTCCATGGAGTATTTCTATGTGTATTTTCGTCAAAAAATGAAAAAAAATTAGAAAATTTCATAATATTTCCACTATTTCGATAATTGGATCTTAAATAATGTGGTCATATTATATGCATTTTAATGGCTTTATTACTTATAATTGAAATTCTATATTTGAGGAGAATAAGACTGGCATCATGCGTGATTTTAAGAATTAATCAAAACAGGTGAACCGGATAATGGGTTGAAAAAAATTACCACATTAATATTTTTCGCTTTTCGCATTTAATTATACGGAGGAGTTGTGTGGCATGGGTGATTTGGTGTATGTTTCCGGAAGCAAATCCGATAGTGTATCGATAGGGGGAAAGGCGAAAAATCTCGATTTGTTGACGCGAAACGGCATCAATGTGCCTCGCTGGATTTCTCTCACCGTGCAATGTTTTGAAATGTTTATGGGAGATGATATAACAAGAATAGATGCGCTGTTATCATCGAAGAAAATTAAAGGAAAAAATCTTACAGAAAGCTGTGAGGCGATTAGCCGCCTTATTCGCGGGAAGCGGTTTGAACAGACTATAAAGGATGTGGTAGAAAAGAGCCTTTTTGCGCATTTCGGAGATTGTTCAAATTTGTATTTTTCTGTGCGGTCGTCTGCGGTCGATGAGGATTCAATGCAATACTCTTTTGCCGGCCAACTTGAGAGCTTCCTCTATGTGCGATATGGAGAGGAATTATTTACGGCCATAAAGAGATGTTTTGCGTCGGCGTTTTCTCAGCGGGTGATGAGCTATCGTATCAATAACCGCCTTCCTATTGCGGGAGTGCGGCCCGCAGTGATTATTCAGGAAATGGTATTCGGCGATGTTTCCGGGGTGGTTTTTACCGCGAATCCGCTAAATAATAACACTGATCAGATTTTGGTAAATGCGGCGTATGGTATCGGTGAAGGTGTGGTATCGGGTGAACTCGACACGGACAGCTGGATAATCGATCTGAAAAATAAAATCGTTCGTTCCAGAATAGCCGCCAAGAAGAAAAAAATTTCATTTGACGATGTTCGCAAATCAGGGACGGCAAAAAAGACGGTCGATGCAGCATTATGGGAAAAACCGGCGCTTTCAGAAAAGGAAGTCTATGGGCTTGCTGAGATGGCAAGAAAAATAGAAGCGCTTTTCGGCGGGGTTTTTCAAGATATTGAATGGTGCATAAAGGATGGCATATTCTATATTTTGCAGTCAAGGCCGATCACCACATTCAGCGGTATCAATCGATCTATGCACAGGACGATCTTTGATAATTCAAATATCATCGAAAGCTTTTCCGGCGTCACGAGCCCGCTCACCTTTTCATTCGCAAGCACCATGTACGAGGCGGTGTACAGACAGTTTTATGAATTGATGGGAACTCCGCCTGGTAAAATTGAATCGCTATCCGAAGTATTCAGGAATATGCTCGCATATATCAATGGGCGGGTGTATTACAATCTCAACAGTTGGTTTATCTCCCTACAGCTTTTGCCGGGATATAACCTGAATAAGGAATTTATGGAAAACATGATGGGGGTGAAAAATCCCGTCGATATCCATAAGGCCGAACATATTTCACTGGTTAAGAAAATATTGTACGAAATTCCTTTTGCTTTGAAGGGAATTTCGATGGTTTTATATCATCTGATGACCCTGGATCGTAAGATCGATAGATTCATTAAAAATTTCTATAACGCAACATCTCAATATATGGATGAGACGTTTGAAAAATATACAAGCGCTGACATCGTCAGTCTGTACAACTTTTTCATACGCAAAGTCCTCAGAGAATGGAAAGCTCCGATAGTGAACGATCTTTATACGATGATTTTTTTTGGAATGCTTACAAAAACAATAAAAAGCCTGAACATTGAAGGGGGAGAAAATCTTCAGAACGATCTTTTAAGCGGGCAGGGCGATCTGGAAAGCACAAAGCCAACCAAGGAAATCATTAAAATTGCGAACTGGATTCAGAGGGACGAGTCCCTTCGCAAACTGTTCAACAAAAAAAAGGAGAGGGAACTCATCGATCTGATATTATACAGTAAAGATATGGATCTGGAAGAAATTCGATTTACATTGCAGCGCTATATTTCAGAATATGGCTTCCGATGCATGAACGAACTCAAGCTCGAGGAGACTTCGCTCAAAGAAGATCCCGTGTTTCTCTTCACAATGCTGAAAAACTATCTCCAGAAAGAACCAATCGATCTGGAAGCACAAGAACGCCGGGAAAAGGAAATATGCCGGAAAGCAGAATTCGTGATTTTTTCTAAACTGAGAGGATTGAAAAAAATTTTCTTTAAGATGGTGCTGAAAAATGCCAGGAAAGCTATCAGAAACCGGGAAGAGCTTCGCTTCATGCGGACAAAAATTTTCGGGATTGAGCGGAGAATGTTTAAAAGGATAGGAAATATTTTCTGGAAGGAAAAACTTATTGATAAACCTGAGGATGTGTTTTTTCTTCATCTGAATGAAATATTCGAACTTATAGAAGGGCGCTCGCTCAATGTCGGCATTGTGAAAGACCTTATTATGCTTCGCAAAAAGAGGGATAGAGAATTTCGAAGAATGGATATGCCTGAGAGGATGTATTATTTCGGGGATTTTTATGCGGGCAGACGCCTTGATATCGCATCCGATGACGAGGTCGGGGGAGGAGAAACCGATGTACCTAACGTATTTAAAGGGGTGCCATGTTGCCCGGGTGTGATCGAAGGGCCGGTAAAAATTGTTCTCTCACCGATCGATGCAAAGCTCAACGGAGAAATTTTAGTCGCGAAAAGAACCGATCCTGGGTGGGTGCCACTTTTCCCTTCGGTCAGCGGGATCATTATTGAAAGGGGCAGTGTCCTTTCTCATTCTGCAGTTGTGGCTCGAGAGATGGGGATTCCGACAATTGTTGGATTGCGCGGAATAACTGAAAAACTATCCAGTGGGGAAAAAGTGCGAATGAACGGCTCAACAGGAATTGTGGAGAAATTGTGATGGTAGAAGAAGTGCGCGATCAGGGTGCCGAATTGCTTGAAAAATGGGATTGGGAAACTGCCAGACCGACGGGCACATCAGTTCCAAGGGGATATGCACATAAAAACGGCATAGCGCATGAAGGTGTACACCTGTGGGTTTTGCGTTTTTCTGGCGGAGAGCCCGAGGTGTTATTCCAGAAGAGGGCGCGCATTAAGGAAATGTATCCCAATTGCCTTGATATTACCGTTGGTGGGCATGTAACTTTTGGAGTAATGGAAGGGAAAATTCAAAAGGAAGCGCGCGAAGAAATCGGAATTGAACCCGATGAACGCGAGCTGGTTGATCTGGGATTTTTTCGATATGAGGAAATCGATGAGAAGGTTTTTCATCGGGAATTTCAACACGTGTATCTATACGTCGACGAGCGGTCGCTGGAAAAATATAAATTTAACGATGGAGAAGTGGAAGGCATCTATGCCGTGCGTCTGAGCGATCTGGCTCACTTGATGAGGGAGGATTTTTCTTTTGAGATAGAGGGATTTAACGGGGAAACGCTCATCCGGGAAAAGGTTTCAAGAAAAGATTTTCATCCTTTACTTTTTGCGCCATCAATGGTGAAATATATGGTAGTTCTTTTGCAGGCAATAGATGAGCTGTTCAGCGTGGGAAGTGTGAAGAGCATGATGCCAGTGCCGTAACAAACTGTATTTGTGATGCAATAAAATGATGCGCATAATCATTCAAAAAATTGGGAGTCTGCTGCAGCATTTGTGGAGGTTCCGGCAATACTGGCTGCCCGGTACGCTGGTTTTTTTGGCGCTGTTCGTTTTTTCAAATGCATTGAATTTTACGCTTTCGTATATGGGAAACACCAATGAGGAGGTAATACGGCAAATCATTCAACGCTTCTGGTGGAAAATACTCTATCATGTGTTTAAAATTCTTGTTGGATATCTGTTCTCCGGTGCGGTGATAGGAGCGCTTTTTTATGCGGCATGCGAGATTTTAAAGAGCAAAGTGAATTTTTTCAAAAAAAAAATCGTTCAAACGAGTTTTTCCGTGTGCATGCTATTGCTGTTTGTTATTCTTGTCTTTACGGAAAAGCTGATTATACATCCACAGTTGTACGTTGATAATTTTGCAACACATGCGCGAATTTTTGAAAATTATCTTGAGTTTTGTACGGATCATATTAATCCGCATGTGCCGCGCGCCCTTGCGAGTCTGCTGGCGGGTGTTGCCTGTGTAATTGTTGCAATTCGTATATGGCGAAGTGCTGTGTTTAAACATGTTATTTCACAGGTATCACATCGCCTCACACGCCGAAGTGTGATTGCACTCTTTGGTTTGATATCGATTTGTTTTCTCATATGGGTTCTATATCGAAATGTTATTTTCCATAAAAGCCGACCAACAATGCCCAATATCCTGGTGCTTGCTTCTGATGCAGTGCGTCCGGATCATTTCAGCGGCAATGGGTATTCGCGCAACACGACACCGAATATCGATGAGCTTATAAAAAAATCGATTCAGTTTCGCGGAGTGATATCCGCACTTCCAAGAACATTCCCTGCATGGGTGAGCCTTCTTACGTCGCAGTATCCGTTGACGCACGACATCAAGCATATGTTTCCCCGATCACGCGAAAGAAATGTAGCGCTGCCGTCAGTGCCAAAAATTCTCAGGGAGCGGGGATATTATACCGCAGTGATATCTGATTACGCGGGTGATATTTTCCCGCGCATAGAACTGGGGTTTGACGATATACGTGCACTCACATTTAATTTTGATACTTTTCTGGTGCAGATGCTTCTTGAGAAGCAGACATTTCTCTTGCCGTTTATTTCAAACAGGGTTGGGGATTGGTTTTTCCCTGAACTTCGCGGCATTGCCAAATACTCCCATCATAAAGCAGTCACGCAGGAGACCATTGATGCAATACGAAGCTGTAGAGGACGCCCTTTTTTCATAACTACTTTTTATTCCATCACCCATTTCCCCTATGCCGTTCCGTATCCCTATTATGCGATGTATGCGGATCCGGCGTATCGAGGCCCTTATAAATACTATAAACAGGTTATTATACGCACTGAAGGAGGAAATGCAAATTTTGGGAATGAAGATAGTGAAGAAGATAAAAAACAGGTGGTAGCGCTCTATGATGGGGCACTGAATTTACTCGACAGGGAAATTGGTAAAATCCTAACCTATCTGGAACAGAGCGGGCTTTTAGAACATACCATATGAAGAAATATCAGAATATCACTAACGCGGCCAAGCATAGAGCAATCATTGCCG
>DYLV01000002.1:0-9523 GCA_020721925.1 Leptospira biflexa | reverse complement strand
ATGAAGAAATATCAGAATATCACTAACGCGGCCAAGCATAGAGCAATCATTGCCGGCAGGTATAAGCTGATTTATGTGCCGCTTTCTCATGGGTATGAGTTTGAACTCTACGATCAAATTGCCGACCCATATAACGAACACGATATTTCAGGAGAGCGAAAAGATGTATTGATGAAGATGCAAAAACTTTTGTATGATTTTATTCAAGAGAAAAGCTTTGGAAATCTGTTGGTGCGAGATGGATTCATATTTCCGGCATTCTCTGATCCGATATTTTAACATGTGTGGTCAATCAGTGAAGCGTATAATAACGAAAATATTTATACTTCTTATGGTAATACCTGCAGGATTAATTATCTACGGGGGTCTATTCTGGTCATTTTTCTTTTTTCCTGATGATTATTCAATAACGAGAGATGAAGCGCGAATTGCTGGACGTACATTGTCGCAAAAAGTGGATGTTGATTTGCTGGCATCTCATTCACTGATGCGCACTAGTGGGGATGTATCAAAAAAATCGATAGAAAAGCATATCGAAGAGATAAAAAGGAAAAGACTTCTTATCAAGCGCGAAGCATATGCAAAGGGATCCGGTGCTCACATGCGAGTCCGCATGGGAACTGGACATCAGGGAATATGGGTTGATGAACGTTCCGCATTGCTGCTGCCTGCAAAAACCCGGGTGATATTTCCTGTTATGGTGAAAAGGGGAGCAAAACTGGAATTTTCAGCCCTTGCGCCTTTGAAAAAAGGGGAACTCATCATAACAATACATGATAAAGGGGTGTTGCACGAAGCAGGGCGCTATTCTATTGCTGAGTATTCCCAGAAATTTTCTGCACGTGATGTCGAATTGAAATTTGTAAATAGAGACTTTCCCCGTGCAAAGGATGATGTAGGATGGAAAACGCATCGAATAAATCTTTCCAGATTTGAAGGCAGGACTGTTGATATCGATTTTACATGTGCAGGCGAAGGAGCGGTGGCAATTGCCAACCCACGCGTTTTCATTCCTGCGCCCGTCCGCCGATACAATGTCATCTATATTGTCTTTGATGGTGTAGCGACCCGTCTGTGGAGCATGTACAATCCCGCATCCTCGCTGACGCCGTATATGAAACAGATAGCCGAGGAAGAATTTATCGTTTTTGAAAATATGTTTACTCTCGGTGATAAGACGCGAATTTCAACGGTAGGGCTTTTTTGTTCCATTTTTCCGTTTTTATCTCGGCACGGTATAAATAGAAACTATATTCCTGAAAGCGAGATCGATCTGTTTTATGAATATGTGCATGAGGGAAAATTTTTGCCGATGCCAGAATTTTTCCGCCAAAATGGCTATATTTCTCGTCAGTTTGGCAACAGCGGTTTTACCATTCAGCTATTGGGAACCGGCGTGGATTATGGGTTTGATAGTTCCTTTGAGTTTTCCTATAATCCCTATGATACCTATGGCATTTCGACGCGTTTTTTTGAGTTTTTGCGTGATAACGCGACAAGGGAATTTTTCGTGTACATGCACTACAACACGCCGCATAAGCCTTTTTATGCGCCTTTTTGGTATTATGTGAAAGGGGTAATACATTCGCCTCGTGCAAGTCTCTGGCGGCCGGATTTTATGGGATGCATCAATTATACCGATGATGCATTTAGAAATTTGTTTGAAGCCTTCAAGGCACACGGCTTGCTCGATAATTCAATTATCGTGGTCGCAACTGACCACGGTTCCGGGTTTGATCTTTCAAAGTTTGACGCGGGATTTCAATATGCCGATTACACACGAATGACATTTATGATTCATCTGCCGCCGGAACTTCGAAAGGAGTTGGGGATCACAAAAAAACGCGTCAACACCTATGTTTCACAGATAAACATTGCGCCCACATTGGTGGAGCTTGCCGGCATGCGGCCGCCTCGCCAATTTATGGGGAAGAGTTTCATATCTCTCATGAAGGGAGCGCATTGTGGCGAAATGTTCGATAGCGAAATCTGGTCGTTTGGAAGAAAAACCTTTTCCGTAATCGATGCCGATTTGTTTAAATATATTTTAACTTTTGATGAGTCGAAAAAATTTGTTCACCGTTCCTGGGCAATTTTCGGAGAAGAGCGTGAAGTACCATATGAACAATTGTACGATTTGAAACGAGATCCATTTGAAACAGAGAACCTGACAGGGACTCAAAAACACATTCTGGAGAGATTTCGAAAGAAAGTAATAGCTCGGGACATTCACCATCCTGAAAAAAATGTTGTTTCAATTTTTCCAGGAGCATCAATAAGGAAAAGAAAAATTAACATTATACTCAAGGCGCAAGATGCGCTTCTAAATGCAGCGCTGTATCGTCCGAATCTTGAATTGGTTAACGGACTTAAAATAATACGGGTGGGCACTACCACTGTATTGGCATTCGAATTGGAAAAAGAAGCAAGACATCTCATATTCGAACATCGAAACGATCGGACTCCGGTTTCAGTGAAAATTTTACTTGATGGGAAATTAATACCAAGAGAAAAAATCTATGCTTCACCGCTCATGCTGCATCTTCTGAGTAATCCTTTTACTCTATCACGGCGCGAAGACTTTTTATTGGTATCATCAACGAAGATTCCCTCTGCTGTTGATCTCCCCCTAAAAGGAGAGGATACCAGAGTTGTCGTATCAAGAATAGATCTTCATCGCTGGATTGATGTCGGGAAGCTTGAAGAAAAATCTCTATCCGCCAGCATGAAGCAGACATTAAAATCATGGGGTTATATCCAGTGATGATATGGAAATAACTTTTCAGGAGAGCCAGTCGCTTCCGCATCCGATTTATATCGATGTCAGAGCGCCCATTGAATTCAATAAAGACCATATTCCGGGGGCTATTAATGTACCATTATTCACGGATGAAGAGCGATCAGTTGTAGGAAGTGTATTCAAAACTAACGGGATAATGGAAGCGGTTCACCTTGGAAGCAGATTCGCAGGAAATAAATTGGAACATTTTGTACGGCTGTTTTCCAGCCTCACCGAAAACGGCCAGGCTATTGTGAATTGCAAAATGGGTGGCATGAGATCTACGTCGCTTGTGATGCTGTTGCGATCACTCGGTATTCCAGTTTTGAAACTCACAGGTGGATACAAAGCATATCGAGCGGCGGTACGCAGGTTTTTTGAAACTTTTGAACCAAACTGCTGTTTTATTGTACTGCATGGTCTGGCTGGAGTTGGGAAAACCAGAATTCTTCAATACCTTGAGGGATCAATTGATTTAGAAAGGATAGCAGGCCACCGAAGTTCTCTTTTTGGGGGGCTCGGGAGACAACCAAATTCCCAAAAAATGTTTGAAAGCCTCCTTAAAATTGAATATGAAAAGAATGTCTCTTGTGCGTATTTAATTCTCGAAGGTGAATCACGAAAAATTGGCAATCTCCATATTCCGCATAGGTTTTATGCTGCAATGAAGCAAGGGAAAAATATATTAATCACCGCACCAATGGAAAACAGAATCCGTATGATACTCGACGACTATGCGAATGTGGAAAAAGAAAAAGTGATTGAAATAATAGGATACCTTGAAAAAAAAATAGGGAAAGTGAATGTTGATATTTTAAAGAGGTTCTTAGATGCTGATGATCTTGAAAACTTTGTGCAATTTCTTCTTGAAAAATACTACGATCCTCTGTATTCTAACACAATCAGGAAAATGAACTTTGCGGCGGAAATTTATTCAACTGATGTAAAAAGTGCCGCGGAAAGGATTGTATCAATAATTCGCGATTGTTAAAAGAAACAGGACGAATTATTACAAAATATTAAAGCCCATATTGTTGATTATTTGTAGGTGATATCTTGCGCAATACTGAATTAGCATTAGTAGCTGTGCTTTCACTGATTGCATTGTATCTTGCAATCCGGAATGCATTTGGGAAAAATTATACCGTGAATCGGATCTTTGCCCTTGCAAATCTTGTGGCAGCGGGATTTTTTTTCATGACTGGCATGTTGCTGTGGTTCGAACCTCCAAGAGACGTCGCGGTGTTTTATAAACTGACGCTTGCAATGGGATTCGTCGTGGTTCAGATGTCATTTCATGTTGCGCAAATGTTTCCGAGGTGGGAAAAATCTCCGTCTCTGACGATGATTTTGTTAACTGCATTGCCTGCCATTATCATTGTAGCATTTCTTTTTATAAAAGATTACTTAATTGCCCCTGGTGGTGTTCGTGCTTCCACTATGGAATTTGTTGAGAGCATATATGAAGCAGGGATAGGAGGATATGCCATGGCAGGGGTGGCAATTTTAATATATAAAACAAAAAAATTAAATAATGCCGCATTTCGCTCTCAGATATTTCAGCTAAGCGGTGGATATGCCTTCAGTATCGCCGTTTTTTTTATCGCTTCTTATGTTTTGCCGAAATTTTTTCATATTTCATCAGCTTCTGTCATCGGAAAAGCCGGCGCATGCCTGCTTTGGATGCTCATTGTAAATCATGCTCTTGCGCATGAAAAGTCTCTCGACCTTTCAAAATTCTATCGTGAAATAGTGTTCTGGATTGTTTTCTTTGGAATTTTAGCCCTACCTGCCTACCTTATCATGTACCTGGGAAGGAGAGAAATAACCGCAGGTAATCCGATCCCTGTGGAAGGAATTGCGGTTATGATGTTTCTCTTTTTGTTTTTAGCATACCGGTTTTTGAAGTCGATTCTACAAAAATTCATTACACGAGGGAATGCGCCGTTTGAAAAAAAGGTAAACGAATTTTTTGAAAGAATTGCGCAGATAACTGCAGAAGAAAAAGGGGAAGCGTTTTGGGATGTTTTTCTTGAAAATACTATTCTCCCCCTTGAGGCACGGTTTGGCATTGAAGCCGCTTCGTTGTATATGATTACCTCTGAGGGGAAGTATGAGTTGAGTTACAGTTTTGCACAGAAACTCTATCCGGGTGAAATTATTTTAGGAAACGATGTATATGAATGTCTCAATGGATATGGAACAATGGTGTATATATCGTATTTTTATTCCGACGAAACGCTCCAACCGTATTTGTTGGTCAGAGAAAAAATGGAAAGCGCAGGAATCGTTGGAATGCTTCCTTTTTTTAATCAAGAACGCAGGTTAATTGGCGTATTATGTTTAGGTTGCTACAACGGAGGAGTGTACTATCCACAGGAGCTATTAAATTTCTTTGAAACATATCGGATACAATTTGAGCTATCCTTGAGCAATGCGCTTATGCTTGAATCCGTGAAGCGCATACAGCTTCAGGAGCATGAACGCCTTGTGATTCGAGATATAAAAAAGCGCGTAATCCCGCCAGAACTCCCGACCATCGAAGGGGTGCGTATCAGCAGCCTCTATGTGGATAATTCAGACATGGGAGGTGATTATCTTGATACAGTAGTGTTGGGAAAAAACAAAGTGGGGCTTTTTATTTGCGATGCATCGGATGCGGGTGTGGAATCAGGGATACTTCTCCTCCAGCTGTATTCCGTACTGCACAATCAGCCAGAAAAATGGGACAGTCCCGAGGGAATGCTCAACACTATGAACTGGGTCGTAGCCACATCCCGCTACACAAAACGCTATGTGCCGGCACTCTACTGTACTTACGATAATACAACAAGAGAGCTATTCGTTTCCGGAGCGGCGTTCAATCCGATTACTTTTTACGATATAAAAAAAGATGAATTTTCGGAATTAGATGCGAAAGGCGTGCCTCTCGGTATTGAAAAAAATTTTAGCTATGAAATAAAAAAAATAAAAGTAACAGGAGATACCGTTGGATTTATGTATTCTGATGGAATTACCTCCGCAGTAAATAAAAATGGCATTGGATTTTCTATTGGCAGAATCAAAGATCTTATCAGGCTTAATAAAGACAATACGCCTGCTATTCTTGCACGAAAGATATATATGGACTTTATCTCTTTCACCGAAGGGGCGAAAATGCACAGCGATGCAAGCGTGCTCATATTTAAAATTGGTTCTTAATAATAGCAGCGATGATAATTCCCTTTCATAAGCCATTCATTGGAGAAGAGGAGGTTGAGGCAGTAGCTGATTCGCTCCGAAGGGGATGGCTCACCATGGGACAGAAGACAATTGAATTTGAAAAAAAGTTTTCAGAATACATCGGTGTTTCCGGTTCGGTTGCGGTGCAATCATGTACCGCTGCCCTTCATCTGGGATTAAAAGTCATAGAGTGTAAGCCCGGTGATGAAGTTATTATCCCTGCAATTACCTTTGCGTCTACGGCTGAAATTGTGCACTATTGCAATGCACGGCCGGTCCTCGCCGATGTTGATCCGCGTACGCATCTACTGACTGCTGAGGAGGTTGAGAGAAAGAAAACAAAAAAAACTAAAGCGGTCATTCCCGTGCATTATGGAGGGCAATCGGTGGATCTGGATGCAATTCGTGTAGCAGCTGGTAAATCAGTATTTATCATTGAAGATGCCGCGCACGCGCTTCCCGCGTACTATAAGGGGCGGTTGATCGGTAGCAGGGGAGATGTGGTGTGTTTTAGCTTTTATGCGACCAAGACGCTTACCATGGGAGAAGGGGGAATGATCGTAACCGGAAATAAAAAGTGGCAAGAGCGGATGAGGAGGCTTCGTCTTCATGGGATCACAAGCGATGCATGGAAACGATATACTGCGGCCGGGAGTTGGAAATACGATGTATTTGAAGCAGGGTATAAATACAATACCACCGATATCAATGCCGCAATGGGTATTGTGCAGCTTCAAAAGCTGGAAGCGATGACGGACGTAAGATGCAGGATTGCACAGAAGTATAATGAGGCTTTCTCTGAAATAGAAGAAATTATTCCATATATGATCGAAAAAAATAATAAAAGCGCATGGCATCTGTATCCTTTGCGGCTCGATATAGGACGGTTGAAGATCAGCAGAGATGAATTCATTGAGTTGTTGAAATCCCGGGGAATCATCACCAGCGTGCATTTCATTCCACTGTACAGGTTTTCATTGTATAAGAAAGCGGGATGGAAAGTAAAAGACTTTCCTGGTTCGGAGTGGGTTTTTAAGAGAGAAATATCTTTGCCGATATATCCCGGCATGACTGAAGAAGAAATAGCGTTTGTCATTGAAAACGTGATAGATATTGTGAAAAAAAACAGGAAATAAATTATT
Source organism: Leptospira biflexa (assembly GCA_020721925.1). GTDB lineage: Bacteria > Spirochaetota > UBA4802 > UBA4802 > JAGODF01 > DYLV01. The sequence goes on along the minus strand of DYLV01000002.1, from coordinate 2,380 downwards.
ATGAATGCAAATTCACTTAGAGATGCAGGGCGATTGGTTCTTCTGAAGATCATGTTGCTGGTGGTCGGACTTGTGATGGGTTTTTTTATTCTAAGGATTTTTCTTTTCCCTTTTTCAATAACAGATGATACAATGAATCCGAATTTTCAAAAAGGTGAAAAAATATTCCTTTTACGTTTTTTCTCGCCAGAGAAGGGCGATGTAGTATTGGTCGAAAGTCCTCGAGGGAATGGCGAATTGCATCTTCGACGGATTGTAGCGCGTGAGGGGGATATCGTTGAAGTTCAAAAAGGGGAAATCATGGTGAATAATGCTCCCATGCAGTGTACCTGGAAAATACTGCGCAAAGATGAGAGATTGTTCCCTATGGATTTTTCAATGAGGGATTATTTCCCGGCCGTTAAGTTGAAGCGAAATGAGTATTTCATCCTTTGTGATAATCTGGACAGAGGGATGGACAGCCGATTTTTCGGTCCTGTTCATATGAAACAATTAAAAGGGCGATATATATACACGTTCCCTTTTATGAAATAAGAGAATAGAAAAATTGTGTATTGTTTAAACCGTGAAGATGCCGGCAAGTTTGAGGAGACGAAGAAAATTCAAGGTAGGCCATTTTTCAGGATGTGTGGTTCCTTGTAGATCTTTTGAGCTCTGAAACATCATTCCCTTTGAAAAATTTTCATAGGGCAACATTCCACTTTCGCTCTGTCTGGAGATAATCAGATTGAAGGAATCACTGGTTTCAGGTGCGTTGAAAAGATTTACTTCTGCGATAATTAAAAGTCCTAAAAGTACATCGTATGAAAAGATAAGCGGATAACCGAGTTTTGCAGATGTATCTGATAAAAGATGATAATTGAATATTGTTGGAATAGTTTTAACAATGTGCAAAGATTGTGAGAGCATATATTGCGCGCCGTGTTGCAGGGCATGGCTGATGGTAGTCTGAATATCCTTCCCCCGGCAGGCAACAAGAGCTTTCATGCATGCACTTGTTGCAATTGTACAGCTCGGGATTGAAGGATTTTCATCATAGCGCATAGGATCTTTGCTTTTCGAAAAAAAAATGAAGGTGAGTGCATTGGTGATGCCGCTTATCGGCGCGTGCAGCCAGCCGCCGTCACTGCGCTGGTGCGCAAGAATCCAGTCGATTCCTTTTTTTACGCGATGGTTATGTATTTCTGATTTCAATGCAAGGGCGATGATTTCTCCCGTAAGAGCAGCGTCGGGATATGGTGGCTTCCAGGGACCATGAATACCACCGTTTGCATGCTGCCAGCGTTCGAGGATGGAGTTCAGAGTTTGCGAAATAAAAGTTTCTTTTCCGTTGAAACCCAGGCTCAATGCTTTTGCAATGAGAAATGCAGAGCCGTGGTGAAAATTGAGAGGATTATTCACATCGCCAAGAATGCCTTTTTGTATGTGTGCTAATAATTCGCGGCAGCGGTTGTCTTCAGCCATCTGGGTATAGAATTTGTGCAACGGTGCGCTGTTTTCATCTAAAATATCTCTCAGTGTAAGATAACGAATGATGGCATCCGAACCGTCGAGCAGAGTCTCGATCGGATTTCCCGCTACATACTTATTCACCCTGCTATTTTCCGGCTTTTGATTTTGCAAACTGCAAGTTTGCCTTAATGGTCTCGCTCTCGGGGTCGATGAGGGTTGCTTTTTCGAAATATTTTATTGATATATCGTATTTCCCCATAGCCATAAAGCTATAGCCCAGATTGTTCATGATTTCAGCGGAGTTTGGGTTTATGGACAGTGCTGCGCTGAATGCGGTGTTTGCTTCAGAGAAGCGATTGAGTTTCATAAGCGTGATTCCCAGGCTGTTGTATGCTGGATAGAGCTCTGGATCCAGCGCGATGGCTTTTTCCAGCATTTCTTTTGCTTTCCAGAAGTTCTCATTGTGCAGTGCAATTTTTCCGTACACAACATACAACATGGGGGATTTTTTTATTTCAAGGCCTCTTTTTACCATTTGTTCTGCGTCGTTGATTTTTTTCGCGCTCAAAAGCATAAGCGATACATCGATATAAGGGTCTTCGCTTTCAGGACGTATCTGCATGCATTTTTTAAAATGTAAAAAGGAAGATTCCCAGTTCCCGAGCTTCCAGTGAATATGTGCCGCGAGAAAACGCAGTTTGTAGTTGGCTGACGATGGATCGGAATCCTTTTTCACGTCAAGCTCATCGGCGATCATCTTCAATGACTCATGAAATTTTTTTTCGTCGAACAGCTTGAGGGCATCCTCATACGATGCGTAGAGAGGTGCAAGAGTCGAAAATAGTAGGGTAAATAGAACGATACAGTATTTCATTGAAACACTCCGATTATAATTTTTAACGGGGAAGCGCATGCACTTCCCCGTTTG
>DYLV01000231.1 GCA_020721925.1 Leptospira biflexa | reverse complement strand
TACGATTGAATCAGCAAAAAGATAAAATTTTTTCAAAAAAATGGAGTTTCCGGCATAAGCCATCACTCTCTCAATATCTTTGCTCTGACACCAACCACACCCTCGCATAAATAGTATCACCTCTTTTGATAGAGATACCTTGCATACCTCTCATGTTACACTTCACGTGTTTTTAGCACAAGATATTCATAGGTATAAATGTCCTCGACGAATTGACGTATGAGCTCATGTTCCGGCTTTGCACTTCGAGAGGTTATAATAAAATTAAGCTCATCGTTCCAGTTAAGCGGCAAAAAATCAGCAAAACTCCCCCTATGCGTTTCATAGCCATAAAAGCGCGCCACCGCTTCAAGATGGGAAAACTTCACGGTGTATTCCGTATGGCCGCAAAGCCGTATCGCACGTGGATTGCCGTCCGCGGGGACATCAAGAAGCGCTGCTAAATTATCAGGCGGGCTTGCTTCGCAACTGTGCTCGCTCAGGTAAATGAAAGGTATGCCTGCTGTACACAGCTTTTCGATTGCGCGCACCGCGCCGATGTTATAGTGAACAAAAGCCAGATCTGGAATTGGAAATGCATATTTCTCAAAATCGTGCCTGATGTCAGAAATAATGCTGCTTTCTCCGTTCTCAGGATTATGAAGGGCAACCGATGGAATATCGCTGACAGTTGGGAAATCTCCTAAATTCTCATTGAAAATTGCAAGCTCATATTTTCTGAGCAATTCAAGGGGAAAATCAAAAAAATTGCCAGGCACATATTCGGCATCCACCTCCCTCAAAGCCTCTTTCTGTAGTGCAAGAAGTGCAGGCGAGAGATCAAGCATCGTTGGTGCAAGATTGGGTCGCAGGCGAACAAAATCTGCCATGAGATTCCCATATCCACCGCCAACTTCGATCACCTTGCAAATCTTATGCAACGGCAGACGCGTTTCAAGAAAGCAAAAGAGCGCTTCCCCAAACGAAACTGAATTGGTTAAAACCCGACGGCATGGGCTTTGTTCATCTGCGAGAGAATTGCAGACCGTCAGCTCCCATCCGAGCGTCTCAAGCAAAGAGCGATGGTATTCATCAGTCCGGTTGAGGTGCATTGATGAATCCACACGGGAAAAATATAAAATGCGTTTTATTGTTTTTTCGCATCAACGCATTCCTTGATATTAATTTCAACCCGCCTGTTGTATTTCTGCTGTTTTGTTTTTTTATAAAGAGCCGATGGATACTCCTTGCCCTTGCTGGCAAGGTTATATGTTGCCTGTTTTAAACCATTGCGCGTCAAAGCCTTATGGACTGCAAGCGCACGCAAATAGCCAAGCTTTATATTGTAGGAATAACTCCCCTTGGGATCGGTATGGCCTACCAATTTGACGCACAGATCTTTTTCATTTTGAAGCTTTTGTATTATTCCCTTGACATAGTTCATTTCTTCTTTTGAGAGGTTATGCGACTTATATTCAAAGTAAATTGGGCGAAACTTCCACTGCCTGGCTGAAACTTTCTTTTCCTTCTCTTCATCACTTTTTAGTGATACAAGCGGTTGAACCTGTTTTTCCACCTCTTCAAGTTCAATTGTCACCCTCTGCATTTCTCCGGATTTTGCGGTAAAACTGATTTCACCAGTTTTATAGTGCTCTCCCATTGGCTTCACATGAATTGTTTTTGCATAGTAATCCGTCATGAGTTCGCACTCGCCTTTTTTATTGCTTTCAATAGTATATTTTTTAACATCTTGCTCTTCTTCTTTTTCTTTTTGAGAATCAATATTAACCGATACTTCCAGCTTTGCAGCAATTGCCTTTCGAGTCTTTTTATCGACAACACTAAAAATAAAACCGGTATCAGGCAGCTTGAGCACTTTTGTAGAAATTGTAATTGTGTAAATGTCGCTCTTGCCTGATCCTTCTTTTCTGTCAGAACAGAAAAATATTTTATTTTCCCGCTCTGTTATGCTCAAATCATTAGATTCGGAATTAATTGGCGCACCCAGATTAACAGGTTCTCCATACTTATTATCGATAAAACTGACAAAATAAATATCCCACAGACCAAGCCCTCCCGGCCGGCTCGACGAAAAATAAAAGCCCGGTTTGCTATTCGAAGGCATGAGGCCAAAATCGGAATAATCGGAATTAATAGGCTGTGGCATAAGCGTTACAGTGCTTGTCGATATTCCCTCCAGCGAGGCGGAATATATCTTCGATGAATAAATATCATCCCCGCTGTATCGCGAAAAATACAGTGTTTTGCCATCCTTGCTCAAACTCGGCGCGCGCTCATTATCGGCAGTATTCACTTCTCCCTTCAGCCATTGGGGCGCACTCCATTTGCCGTTTTCATAAAAAGAAATATAGAGATCGTTGGTGAGATAATAAATTGCGCTCTGGCCTTTGGGAGGGCGGATAGCTCCCTCTCTGTTTGAAGAAAAAATCAGAATTTTACCGTCAGATGAAATATACGGTGTCTGCTCATCATATTTTGTATTTAAAACTTCAATTGGTTCTGCAGGACTCCATGTACCATCAGTAAATCGGGAAATGTAAATATCGCTATTCTCCATATCAACCGGTTTGATGCTGAAAACCATGGTCAACCCGTCGGCGGTGATGGAAGGATAAAAATCGTCTCCCGGCGTATTTATTTCCTTACCGATGTTTGCACACTGCATTTCAATTTCCCGTTGAGTGGAGAACTCAGCCCCGGC
>DYLV01000230.1 GCA_020721925.1 Leptospira biflexa | reverse complement strand
GGAAAAAATGATGCGGATGTTTCCGCGGAACTGTACGGAGCAGGAATGGCTTTCCTCAGCTCATAGATTTCATTCCAGAGCTCGCAGAGCCGGTCGGATTTTTCAAGAACGCGGCGCATCTTCTTTTCGGTGAGTTTCTTGCCGAAGTGCTTTTCCATGAACACGGAAAAATCGAAGAACTGCTCAACTAAATAATCGATATACCCTTCGAGCGTTTCATTGCTTGTGCCGCTTACGTAGCTTGGGCAGTCAAATATGAAGGCAGGCACCTTGAACTGGCGCGCCTGAATCTGAAACCATTTCCAGTGTGTATCACAGATGGTGTTTGTGATGGCGATAAAATCAGGTTTTGCGATACCACCGAGTGATGTTTTGATTTTGGTGTCCACTGCGCCGAAATTTGTTTTACAATAGGAACAGAGATCGCGGGAATATCCCATGCCCTCGGCATGTTCAATCAGGCGCTGTGATTGTTTTCGCGCTGCGGCAACGGTCGCCATGTTTTCAGGATGAAGCGGAAATACATCATATGCCCATAAAAGTTCAATAGGAAAACCGGCGCCGGTCCATGCGGTTTTTTTCCATGGAAGCTTCGAGTAGATGATGCTTCGCAGAAAATAATACATCATCGGGTCTTTGAGATCCTTCGCATGAGGAAGGGTATTGATGCGAATCTGGGGTTTGGTGGATGTATCCTGTGCCATATCATTCCTCACAGCATTTCGGTAAAGGCGGCGATGCGGTTCATCACCTGCTGGTCGAGCGCGGGTGAAAATTCACGTTCCAGATGAAGCACTTTGTATCCGTGAGCGCGGAGTTCACTGTTGACCGTGACGGCATCGTAGGCATACGGCTCGCAGAATTTCAAGTTTTGTGAGAGCACTCCGTCGACCGCTGTCTCCTTTAGCGATTGTAATATATAGCTGATTCTCCCGTCCAGTGAAATCCTGGTTGCAGAGCGGGGGATGGTGAGATAATAGTCCGCTATTGCTTCGAGGGGATCTTCGTGGTCGGCGAACCTATTTGCAAAATACCTCTCGCCGATGGAAAGATCGTCCCGTACCACCCGGATGCCGCATTCATCCAAAAGATCCATCCATTCGGCATAGGTGACGTCAGAGCCGGTGAGATAGAAACGTTTTTTGTCTGATGGAAAATCGGGGCGGTTCTTCCAGTCGGCTTCAGTTTTTTCCAGAAGCGTCATGCATTCGGCCTTTGGTTTTGTCACACATGCGGAAACAATATTGTAATATTCTCTATTTGGAATGTCTTTTATTGCTCGCAATGTGGAAATATCCTTAAGCCTTTTTTTTATCTCGTTCGATTGGGCGATTGATTTTTTCAGCGATTCTGGTGAAATTGAAACTCTGTAATGTTTTTCCAGCGCAGCGATGAGGCGCTTCAGCTCCTCGATGTAAAATCGCAATGCTACGGCATCGTTGCGTATGGGACTGTTGAACCAGTACAGAAACGGCGTTTTTACGTGCAGCTTCCAGACATCAAAATGGCGATTGGTGGCATCACAGCCGTGAGCAACAATGATGCCAGCCCACTCTTCCGAATGCGCGAGCGCTTCGGTAAGAAAACTTCTGGCGGCAGGACAGAAAAATTTTTGAAGGTACTGGTCGGCTGGATCGTTCGATGCGTGTACATCTCCCATGATCTTCATGGGGATAAAACCCGCGGCGGATATTACTTCCTCCGGCATGTCATGTGAAGAGTCGAAATATGCGATTGTGTGCACTGCAGTCTCTCCGTGATTATAATTATCGCATTGTTTTTTTGTGGGAGGAAAAAGCAACAAAAAAATGAGCATTCGCTCACTTTTTTCGGCGGTAAAAAATGAAATTTCATAGGATGGCAATTGAATGATGGGTGGTTAACAGAGAAAGACACAAAATGAGTATTTGCAGCAAGAAGGGGTGTATATCATGCGAGGATACATAGTTATGATGGCATTATTGCAGGATACCACTGAATTGTGCAGGCAATTCAACGATAACAAATCGTTCCGTCGGTGGCTGATACGCTGTTTGAATTGACTTATCACGCCGAGGTAAAACCGGTGAGGCAAAACGACTTCTACATCTCCCTGACCGATTATCGGGAGCGCATGCTGAAGGATGCGATTGCACAATTGGAGCTTTGCCTGTTTAAAAAGGTGACGGGGCTTACGGTAGCAGACTTTGCGCTATTGGTCAGCAGCGGAGTGTTCAACAGCGCCCTGAGGAACGACGCCGTGTACAAGTTCACCGATCTCGGATAGCCGCTATGAATTTCACCTCATAGAAACATTGACTTTTTCTTGACGTGAGAGCGAGGCTAAATAAATTATCAGTCATAGTGCAATAGGGTGAATTATTATATTGATATTAGTTTCGCTCAAGGATAATGATGAAAAGCATCAATACGAAAAAACCTCTCGCGCTTATTCTGGCCGGATATGATAAACCAGACCGGAAAACCATGATCAAGCGAAAAAAGCAGATTATTGAAGCGTATGACGGCGATGAGATTTATATCGGCAAAAATAAATTCCTGCAGGATTTGGCCGGAAAACCGGTTATTCAGCACGTGCTTGATGCGGTATACGGGGCAAAGAAAAATCGTCGGCCTCTGTACGAGCACATCTATGTGTATAATGATGTGAAGAACTTTACCAGTGCAATTGATATCCGCAAATACGACAATCTAATTGTGAAGCAGATGAAAA
>DYLV01000045.1 GCA_020721925.1 Leptospira biflexa | reverse complement strand
CGTGTTGCCGAACTTTTCGAGGCTCGCTCGCCGAAGGATGCAGCAACGCTTTCGGAGATCGATGGAACCGTCAAGATTGGCGAAACGGTTAAGAACAAGCGGAAAATTATCATTCGCGGGGAAGGCGGAGATGAGCGTGAATATTCCATCCCGGCCTCAAAATTTCTCAGGGTGCAGGATCGCGACTGGATTAACAAGGGCGAGAAGATCGATGATGGTCCCGAAGATCCACACGAAATTTTAAAAATCAAGGGGCCCAGAGAGCTCCAGAAATTCCTGGTTAATGAAATTCAGGAAGTGTACCGGCTTCAGGGTGTGAACATCAACGATAAGCACATTGAGATTATTGTGCGACAGATGCTTCGCAAAGTTAAGATCACCGATCCTGGAGACACGAGTTTCGTTATTGAGCAGATTGTGGATCGCTTCACCTTCATTGATGAAAACGAGAGGGTTCTCAAGGAGGGCGGAAAGCCCGCAACTGCCCAGACGGTGCTTATGGGTATCACGAAAGCGGCACTTAATACAGAATCTTTTATTTCAGCCGCATCGTTCCAGGAAACAACGCGGGTGCTCACAGAAGCGGCCATCAAAGGAAAGGTCGACCATCTGAAAGGGCTGAAGGAGAACGTCATCATTGGCCATCTGATCCCTGCCGGAACCGGAGTCAGGGAATATAGAAAGCTTTCCATATATAAGGAAACTCCGGGAGATATTGAACCCGTCAGCGATGTTCCGTCGGCTGAAGATTTGATTGATCAGAAAGAGGGGGAAGGCGCAAAAGCGGAATAAGAGGTGGTGAGCAGCGGGGTTTTTCGAAGATTTGCCGTGCGCGGAAAATTGCGAGGGAAAATCCTTGACAAAAGCCCCGTATCGAATGATGTGGTTTCTCCTGCGGGGATGATCGGATTTGAGGTTTATTGCGCTTTAAAGTGTAAATATTTTCAGGCTGACGCCCGAAATTATACCAATATAACGAACAGGTGTGAAGATGCCAACAATCAGTCAGTTAATTCGCAAGGGCAGACAGAGTAAAAGGGTGAAAACAAAATCTCCGGCCCTCACGAGATGTCCGCAGAGGCGCGGGGTGTGCACCCGTGTTTCAACGGTGACGCCGAAAAAACCGAATTCGGCGCTGAGAAAAGTTGCGAGGGTTCGCCTTACGAACGGGATTGAGGTGACTGCTTACATCTCCGGTGTGGGGCACAATCTTCAGGAACACTCGGCAGTGCTGGTCCGCGGCGGCAGGGTGAAGGATATTCCCGGGGTGCGATATCATATCGTTCGCGGCACGCTCGATTCGATGGGTGTTGACGGAAGAAAAAAAGGTAGATCGAAATACGGTTCGAAACGTCCGAAGGCGTAAATAAATTTTCATAATGTAAAGAGGATTGCAATGCCGCGCAGAAGAAGAGCGATTAAACGGGATGTGCTTCCGGATCCGAAATTCGGGAGTAAACTTGTTACAAAATTCATCAATGTGATGATGCTGAAAGGGAAGAAAGGTGTGTCCGAGACGATTTTCTATCGTTCAATGGATATTATTAAGGAAAAGACACAGAAAGACCCCGTTGAAGTGTTTGTACAGGCGCTTGAAAACGTGAAGCCTCTGGTTGAAGTGAAGTCCAGAAGGGTGGGAGGCGCCACGTATCAGGTTCCCGTGGAAATTCGTCCAGAGCGCAGGCAGGCCCTTGCGATACGGTGGATTATCACAAACTCCCGCAGCAGGTCCGAGAAAGCAATGTATCAGAAGCTTGCGGGTGAATTGATGGATGCATATAACAATACCGGTGTTTCCATCAAGAAGAAAGAAGACACGCATAAAATGGCTGAAGCAAATAAGGCTTTTTCGCACTACAAGTGGTGAGAGAAAAAATTGTATGGGCATGGAATACCAGGGTTTGTACCCTGGTATTCTTTTATTATAGCCTGTAAAGATTGAGGAAAGTGATGGGCAGAGAACTTCCCCTGCAAAGGACGAGGAACATCGGAATCATGGCCCATATAGATGCGGGCAAGACCACACTCACCGAAAGGATCCTCTACTATACCGGAAAAACCCATAAGATGGGCGAGGTCCATGAAGGAAATGCGGAGATGGACTGGATGGAGCAGGAAAAGGAACGCGGAATCACCATCACCGCTGCCGCAACCACCTGCTTCTGGAAACACACGAGAGTAAACATCATCGATACGCCGGGGCATGTCGATTTCACCGTTGAAGTGGAGCGCAGCCTCAGGGTCCTCGATGCGGCTGTTGCAGTGTTTGACGGGGTGGCCGGCGTGGAACCCCAATCGGAAACTGTGTGGCGACAGGCTGACCGCTATCATGTCTCGCGTATCTGCTTTGTCAATAAAATGGACAGAATCGGTGCCGATTTTGATCATTGTATTGAAATGATCCGGAAAAAACTCGGCGCCACGCCTTTGGTGTTGCAGCTCCCCATAGGCAGAGAGGGCAGCTTCATTGGTGTTATCGATCTTTTGCGGATGAAAGGATATCGATGGCAGGAAGGAACCGGAGAATCCTTCGAAGAAATAGATGTTCCAACCGATTTACGTGCGCAAGCAGAGAAGGCCCGTGAAACCATGATCGAACTTCTTTCCGAACATGATGAGGTGTTAATGGAGAAATATCTTGAAAGCGTTGAAATCGGCGAAGAAGAACTTCGGCAGGCAATTAGAAAAGCGACTATAGCGGCAAAGCTTTTCCCGGTTTTCTGCGGGAGCGCTCTGAAAAATAAGGGTGTTCAGCCGCTTCTTGATGCGATTGTGAATTATCTTCCTTCTCCAAACGATATGCCAGATATTATTGGACATAATCCAAAAAATTATGATGAACTATTATCAAGAAAAGCAAGCGATAAGGAGCCGTTCTGTGCACTTGTGTTTAAGCTTCGCGCGGATTCATTTGTGGGAAAGTTATCGTACATACGGGTGTACAGCGGGCATATAAAATCCGGCGACAGCGTACTGAATGTGTCGAAAAACAAACGAGAGCGTGTGGGGAGGATTCTATTGATGCATGCGAATGACCGGGAAGACGTGCAGGAAGTCTTCACGGGAGATATCGTTGCGCTGGTGGGACTGAAAACGGTCCGTACCGGAGATACGTTAACCGATGAGAAAGCTCCAATACTTCTGGAGAAAATGGAGTTTCCCGACCCGGTTATTTCCGTTGCGATTGAACCGAAAACAAAAGCGGATCAGGAGAAGCTCAGCACGGCTCTTTCGCGTCTTGAAGAGGAAGACCCCACCTTTTGCTTAAAGCAGGACCCCGATACGGGGCAGAGTATTATTTCCGGTATGGGGGAGCTGCATCTGGAAATTATCGTGGACAGGCTCATACGAGAATTTAATGTGAAGGTGAATGTTGGCAGGCCTCAGGTTGCGTACAAGGAAACGATTACCATGCCCTGCAGATCCGAGCACGAGTATGCCAAGCAAATTGCAGGAAAAGATCAGTACGGTCAGGTGGTCATTGAGATGGAGCCTTTGAAGCCGGGAAGCGGATTTATGTTTGAAAACGCGATGAAAAACGGTACGCTTCCGGACACATTTATTCAGGCGGTGGAAGAAGGCATCAAGGATTCAATGGAAGGCGGTGTGATTGCAGGATATAAAATGGTAGATGTGAAGTCCAGACTTGTCGAAGCAAAGTTTGTTGAGGGTCAGTCTATGGAGCTGGCCTATAGAATCGCAGCGAATATCGCATTTAAAGAGGGGGCAAGAAAGGCTTCTCCATCACTTATGGAACCAATTATGAAGCTTGAGGTTGTAGCGCCGGAAGAGTATATGGGAGACATAATCAATGATATCAATTCCCGTCGGGGGAAGATAGAAGGAATAGAAATGGAAGGTCATCTGAGAAAAATCCATGCGCTTACGCCGCTTTCGGAAATGTTTGGTTATGCCACTGCGCTGCGTTCGCTCAGCCAGGGAAGGGCTTCGCAGACGTTGCAGTTCAGCCATTATGATCTGGTGCCGCCTGCGGTGATGGAAAACCTCGTGGCCCGAATGAGCGGCAGAATTTTTTAATTTTTTTTGGATTAATTCATTGACAGAAAAGCTGGGTAAAATTTAATTCAACCTCGCATCGCTTGAGATGGCTTAATCGCTGGTCTTCCTGAAAACAAGAAAATGGTGTGCAAATTGTGAGGTTCCAGAAGACCTGTTCAGGGATGATCGCACAATAAGAAATTTTGAAACAACGTAATAAGGAGAGTACAGATGGCAAAGGAAAAATTTGATCGCAGTAAACCGCACGTGAACGTGGGAACCATTGGACACATCGACCATGGGAAAACGACCCTGACGTCGGCAATTACGAAAGTCCTTTCCAAATATGTAGGGGGTCACAACAAGCCTGTTGAATTCGATCAGATCGACAATGCGCCCGAAGAAAAAGCACGGGGAATAACGATTGCAACATCGCATCAGGAGTACGAAACCAAAAAGCGCCATTATGCGCATGTCGATTGTCCTGGACATGCTGACTATATTAAGAATATGATCACCGGTGCGGCGCAGATGGATGCGGCTATTTTGGTTGTCGCGGCAACTGACGGCCCCATGCCTCAGACCAAGGAGCACGTACTGCTTGCCCGTCAGGTAAATGTACCCTATATTGTGGTATTCTTGAATAAAGTCGATATGCTCGATGCATCGGAAAGGGCTGAGATGATCGAGCTCGTGGAAATGGAAATTCGTGAGCTTCTCTCGAAATATGAATTTCCCGGCGATGAAATTCCGATTATTCCCGGATCTGCGCTCAAGGCAATGGAATGCGGTTGCGGCAAGGAAGAGTGTGAGTGGTGTGGAAGTATAATAAAATTGGCGAATACGCTCGATGAATACATACCCGAGCCCAAACGCGCCATTGACAAACCTTTCTTGATGCCGATCGAAGACGTTTTTTCAATCACCGGACGCGGAACCGTTACTACGGGAAGGATTGAGCGCGGCATTATCAAAACAGGCGATGAAGTTGAGATCGTGGGTTTTGGGGAAACCCGCAAAACCGTATGCACGGGTGTTGAAATGTTCAGAAAGATCCTTGACGAAGGGATGGCGGGCGACAATGTTGGGTGCCTCCTTCGCGGTATTGGCAAGGATGAAGTGGAGCGAGGTCAGGTGCTCGCAAAGCCGGGCTCTATTACTCCTCATAAGAAGTTTGAATGTGAAGTGTATGTGCTTTCAAAGGAAGAAGGCGGGCGTCATACACCGTTCTTCAGCAACTATCGTCCTCAGTTCTATTTTCGGACAACGGATGTGACCGGCAAGATTGAACTTCCTTCCGGAGTTGAAATGGTTATGCCAGGCGACAACATCAAAATGGTTGTTGAGCTAATTACCGAAGTGGCCATGGAGGAAACTCTTCGTTTTGCAATTCGCGAAGGAGGAAGAACTGTTGGCGCCGGTGTTGTAACCAAAATTATTGAATAAGAAGTATTGTGACGCTACAAGAATAATATTGGTTGTCAGGCTGAAGAGTCTGACAACCATTGCGTGATAGACGTTAAAGGAAGCGGTATATTCCGAAGGGGAATTGAATCGCAGTGTCGTGTGATGCGATGTGCGATGAGAAAAGTTATTATTGAGATAACGATAAGGCAAAGAAAGTGGCAGGAATATCAACACAGCGAATACGGGTTAAGTTGCGTTCGTTTGATGCGAAGCTTTTGGATCAATCGGCAGCGAAAATTGTTGCAACGACGAACAGGAGTGGGGCAACTGTGGCTGGACCGGTACCTCTACCGACGAAGATAGAGAAATACTGCGTTCTCAGATCGCCCCATGTGAACAAGAAATCGCGTGAACAGTTCGAAATACGGACTCATAAGCGTCTAATCGACATCATCAATCCCAATGAAGATACGATTGAAGCGCTCATGAAGCTTGAACTGCCCGCCGGTATTTCAGTTGACATTAAGTCGTAAAATATTGAACGCGAAACGATTTAGACGATGAAGAATAGCCGGGCTGTGTAATTGTGCAGGCCGGGAGTTGTTACTTTTTGAGTTTTTGGGTTATTGTGATGAAAAAGGCGCTGATTGGAAGAAAAAAGGGAATGATGCAATATCTGGCGGAAGACGGGACGGCCGTTCCTGTAACCATATGCGAACTGGGTCCCTGTGCCGTAATACAAAAGAAAACCCCCGACCGTGATGGATATTCCGCCCTCAAAGTGGGATTTCTTGCGGTAAAGGAAAGCAGGCTCTCAAAACCAAAGAATGGGGAATTTAAAAAGCGTAATCTTGCTCCTATGAAGGTGACAAAGGAAATTGAGCTATTTGATGATTCGCTGGATGTGGGAAGTGTAATTACCTGTGAGATATTTCAGGAAAACGATGTTGTTGAAGTGACGGGAATATCAAAGGGCCGCGGATTTCAGGGTGTGATTAAGCGCCATGGATTCGGCGGCGGGCGCGAGACGCATGGTTCCACTTTTCACAGAGCGCCTGGATCAATTGGTGCGTGCGCGTATCCCTCCGAGGTCTGGAAAGGCCAGCGGATGCCCGGTCGTCATGGAAACAAAACGGTAACGGTTAAAAATTTAAAAGTGGTGAAAGTGATTAAAGAAAAGAACATAGTGCTGATTTCCGGTGCGGTTCCTGGAACGGTTGATTCAATTATCAAAGTTAGAGCGAAATAGGATTTGTGCCATGGTTGTCGATAAATACGCTATAGACGGGACAGTAAAAGGCCAGGTCGAGTTGAACGAAAGTGTGTTTAATTCGAAGATTAATGATGTGCTGGTCTATGAGCTAATTCGCGCTGCGAACGCAAACCTTCGTCAGGGAACTCACAGCACCAGGCCGCGTTCCTTTGTCAGCGGCGGCGGTGTTAAGCCGTGGCGCCAGAAGGGCACAGGGCGGGCACGACAGGGAAGCATCAGAGCGCCCCAGTGGAAAGGCGGCGGGGTTGTGTTCGGACCTCTTCCGAGGGATTACAGGATTGATCTTCCGAAAAAGATGAAGCAGGAGGCATATCGATCCCTTTTCACGATCAAATCGAAGATCAATTCCATTAAAGTAGTGGAAGATTTTTCTCTCGCCGAGGGAAAAACGAAAGAAATTGCGAAAATCGGAAAAGCTTTGAACATTAAAAAAGGTGTGCTCATCGCCGATTCGGATGATGAAAAGCTCAAAAAGGCGATGAGAAATTTACAATGGTTTGCTTTTAATAACGTCAACAGGCTTTCCGGCAGAGAGCTTTTTTATGCGCAAACCTTGGTGATCACGGAAAGCGCCCTAAAGAAGATCAATGAGAAATACGCCAGGGGTTGAGAAATGAATTTCAACGATGTCATTATAAAACCGGTGCTTTCAGAAAAAAGTACCACGCTTGCCGAAATGAGGAAGTATGTGTTTCGCGTTTCGAAAAAGGCGAACAAGAACATGGTGAAGCGCGCAATAAAGGAGATTTTCAATGTGGATCCGGTGTGCGTGAACGTCATCAATGTGCGCGGGCACCGCAAGCGTGTCCGGTACAATTACGGCTATACCCCGTCCTGGAAAAAAGCGATTGTTACCTTGAAGGAAGGAGATAAGATCGAGCTTTTCGAAGGACAATAAAAAAGCAATGTAATGTTAAGACGGATTTCCCGGAGATTGATTGAAAAAATTGACGATAAGTATTCAGCATAGAAAGGAAAAGAGATGGGCTTAAAAAAATTTAGACCGGTTACATCAACGTTGCGGTATAAAACCGTTCTTACGTTCGACGAATTGACGGAAGAAAAGCCCTATAAACCGCTTACCAGAGGCAAGAAACAGTATGCGGGAAGAGGCTATGGGGGACAGGTTTCAGTTCGAAGAAAAGGCGGCGGTCATAAAAGAAAATACCGTGTGATTGATTTTAAACGCGACAAGTACGGCATTGAAGGGATTGTAACCAGTATTGAATACGATCCGAACCGCTCGTCGAATATTTCACTGGTGACCTATAAGGATGGCGAGAAGAGGTATATCATCACTCCCGAATCTGTTAAAGTAGGTGATAAAGTAATCTCCGGCGAGAATGCTGAAATTAAGGTAGGAAACTCTCTTCCGCTGAAGAATATTCCAACCGGCACGAACATTTATAATATCGAATTGACGCGCGGCAAAGGCGGACAGATTGCACGCTCTGCAGGCACCACTGCCCAGATCGCCGCGAAGGAAGGCGATTACTGTCTGGTGAAACTCCCTTCCGGCGAAATTCGAAAGATTCATAAAGAATGTTATGCCTGCATTGGCGAAGTTGGAAACAAAGACCATGTCAATGTAACGATAGGGAAAGCCGGACGCTCTCGCTGGATGCATCGGCGACCGAAAGTCCGCGGTGTTGCCATGAATCCAATTGACCATCCTCTTGGAGGCGGTGAAGGAAAATCATCGGGTGGCCGTCATCCCGTGTCGCCTACCGGCCAACCCACAAAAGGATATAAGACTCGAAAGAAGAAAAAGTATAGCAATAAAATGATCATCAAGAGAAGGAAATAAGTATGTCACGGTCCATCAAGAAAGGTCCTTATATCGACATGAAGCTTTTCAAGAAGATTGAAGAGATGAATTCGTCCAATACGCGCAAATCGATCAAAACCTGGTCGCGCCGCTCGACGATATTTCCGGAGATGATCGGCCATACCATCATGGTGCACAACGGGAAAAATTTTATACCTGTGTATGTGACGGAGAACATGGTGGGCCATAAACTTGGTGAGTTTTCACCGACCAGGACCTATCGAGGCCATACGAGCAAGGACGATAAGGTGGCGAAAAAAACTAAGTAGGGGTTTTAATCATGGAATCATCGTCGATTTCTAAATACAATCGTATTTCGGCGTCGAAGGCGCGCCTTGTTGCCAATGAGATCAAAGGGTATTCGTTTCCCGAAGCAGTGGATATATTGAAAGCGATTCCCCGAAAGGCGTCAAAGCTGATTTTAAAAGTGCTGTATTCAGCAGGCGCCAATGCGAAATACCACAATCCGGAAATACTGGATCGGGATCTGTATATTAAAAAGGTATGTGTGGACGAAGGCCCAACGATCAAGCGTTTTAAAGCGCGTGCGCGCGGCCGTGCTTCGCGGATTCGGAAAAGAACGAGCACCATCACAGTCGTTCTATCAAATGAGAGCTGATTACTGATAATAGAGAAATTTTTAGGAGAAAGGAAATTCAGATGGGGCAGAAGGTTAATCCGGTCGGTTTTAGAATAGGTGTTATTAAAAATTGGGATTCGATCTGGTACGAAGACAAGAAGAATTATTCGCACTATTTGCATGAAGATCTTGCGATTAAAAGATTCATTAATAAAGCGCATAAAAGTGCGGGCATCGGCGAGGTGGTAATCGAAAGGCTGCATGATCGCATCAATGTCAACATCCATGCTTCCCGCCCCGGGCTTTTAATTGGAAGAAAAGGTGTTGATATCGAAAAACTCAAGGCTGATATTCAGAAGATCGCGTCGAAAAATGTGTATATCAATATTGTCGAAATTAAAAAGTCTGAAAAAAATGCGAAGCTCATTGCAATGCAGGTTGCTTCACAGCTTGAATCGCGTTTTCCGTATCGCCGTGCAGTAAAACAGGCGATTGCCGGCGCGATCAGATCGGGGGCGCTTGGAGTGAAGGTGGCGGTGTCCGGAAGGCTCAACGGAGCGGAAATTGCGCGATCTGAATCCTATAAGGAAGGCCGCATTCCGCTTCACACACTTCGCGCGGATATTGATTACGGTACTGCCGAGGCACTCACCACGTTTGGTCTAATCGGAATAAAGGTATGGATTTACAACGGTGAAGTACTTTCCAAGGACGAAGAAAATAGTGAAGAAAGCAGATTTGCCGGGCGAAAACGCTCTCGTGAAGATAGGGGTTAATTGCCATGTTAATGCCAAAACGATCAAAATACCGTAAGATGCAAAGAGGACGGATGAAGGGGAAATCTCATAGAGGTTCTTCAATCGCATTCGGCGAACATGCCCTTAAATCGCTTGAGGCAGGGAAAATTTCCAGCAAGCAGATCGAAGCCGCGCGTGTGGCGATTAACCGTCAGCTTAAAAGAGGTGGGAAGCTTTGGATTCGGATTTTTCCGGATTATCCGTTTACAAAAAAGCCTGCGGAGACCCGTATGGGGAAGGGGAAAGGAAACCCTGAAGGATGGGAAGCGCGTGTAAAACCCGGAAGGATCCTTTTTGAACTTGCTGGCGTGGATTATGCTATGGCGAAAGAGGCATTGCTTCTTGCATCAAGAAAATTGCCGTTAAAGACGAAGATAATCACGACTGAGGAGCAGAAATAATAGTTTTTATTGTATGTGCCATAAGGCGCATCATTGATGCCGAGGGATGAACGATGAAAGAAAAGCTTGACGAATTAGGAATTGAAGAGCTCGATCGCACTCTTCGAGAAAATAAAGAAGCGCTTCGCAAAGAGCGCTTTAAAGGGGTGACGAGCAAAATTGATAATCCCCAGAAAATAAAACATCTCAAGAAGAATATTGCAAGGATCCTGACGCTGAAAACCGAATACCGTCTTGGGCTCAGGACTCCAAAGGGGAAGTAATTTAACCCAAATCTTGGTGGAATTATGGAAACGAAAAAGGTGAAAAAAGCGCTTACCGGAACTGTGGTGAGCAGTAAGATGGATAAAACGATTGTGGTGCGTCTGGAGCGCGTGAAATTGCATCCGCTCTACAAGAAATCGGTGAAGCTTCATAAAAAAATCAAGGCGCATGATGAGCGCAACGAATGCTCCGTCGGCGATATCGTCCGCGTAGTTGAGACTAGGCCGCTTTCAAAGGAAAAGCGCTACAGACTTGTGGAAATTATTCAGAAAGCGAAGTAGAGGTGGGTCATGATCCAGGTTGAAACGATGCTCGAAGTGGCTGACAACAGCGGCGTGAAAAAAGTTCAATGTATTAAGATTTTGGGCGGTACCAGGCGTAGATATGCGACCGTGGGCGATGTCATTATGGTTGCGGTAAAGGATGCCCATCCCTCATACGGTTTGAAGGATTCGATCGGCAAGAAAGTCCATGGGAAAGCGGTATTGCGCGCAGTGATTGTGCGGGCAAAGCGTGCAGTTCGCAGGAAAGATGGTTCATATATCAGATTCGATGACAATGCGGTAGCAATTATCGATAACAAAGGTGAACCGAGGGGTACTCGTATTTTTGGGCCGGTGGCAAGAGAGCTTCGCGACAGGAATTTTATGAAAATTGTTTCGCTTGCGCCGGAAGTTCTTTAATTGCGTATGCTGATATGAGATTTGTGTGAGGAAATGCACGATGGCGGGAATGAGCAAAAAAATCAAAAAGAACGATAGCGTGATTGTCATCACCGGTAAAGATAAAGGGCGGAGGGGGAAGGTCCTTTTTATCGATTCGCAAAAAGGCCGTGTGGTGGTTGAAGGGGTGAATAAGAAGAAAAAATTCGTACGCCCCAGCCAGGAAGCGCCCAAAGGAGGTGTCATAACGCTCGAATATCCAATCAACATATCGAATGTAATGCTGTTCTGCGAAAAGTGCAAAAAGGGCGTGCGAGTCGGATTCGATGTTAAAGACGACAAAAAGGTTAGAAAGTGCAAGAAGTGCAACAAGGAAATTTAGTTGAGGAATGAGCGATGGTCAGCAGGTTGAGAGAGGAATATTCTAAGAAAATTCAAAAAAGGCTTTTTGAGCGCTTAAAATGCACGTCAATCATGCAGGTTCCCCGCATCGAAAAAATCGTATTGAATGTGGGGATGGGAGACGGGCATGCGAACGTGAATGCGCTCAATGCAGCAGTTGATGAGTTGACGACCATTACAGGCCAGAGAGCGGTCAAGACCGTAGCGAAAAAAGCGATATCGAATTTCAAAATTCGCGAAGGATATGAAGTCGGTTGCCGTGTTACGTTGAGGAAGGATCGCATGTACGAGTTTTTAGATAGGCTGATCAATATTTCACTCCCCCGCGTGAGGGACTTCAAAGGTCTTTCTCCGAAATCCTTTGATGATTTCGGCAATTATAATTTTTCCATCAAAGAGCAGATTATTTTCCCGGAAATCGATTTCGATAAAGTGGAAAAGATTCATGGGATGAATATAACAATAGTAACAACCGCCAAAAACAAGGAAGAAGCAAAGGCGCTCCTTGAAGAATTCAAGATGCCGTTCAGAGAATAGGGGTAAGGATAATGGCCAAGACATGTTTGATTGCCAAGAGCAGAACTCCAAGGAAATATCGGGTGCGCGAACATAACCGATGCAAAATTTGCGGAAGGTCGAGAGGGTATTTGCGCCGTTTCGAAATGTGCAGGATTTGTTTTCGTAAGCTGGCGAACGAAGGGAAGCTTCCCGGCGTGGTCAAATCGTCATGGTGATATTATTTTAAGCTGGAGCAGATAATGAGCAGAGTAAGCGATCCGATTTCCGATATGTTGACGCGGATGCGAAACGCGATGAAAGCGAACCATCTGAAGACGGATATTCCCTCTTCAAAGATGAAGCTTGCAATCGCGCGCATTTTGAAAGATGAAGGCTTTATTAAAAACTATAAGGTGATTGACGATAACAAGCAGAAAATTCTGCGGGTTTATTTCAAGTATAGCGCGGACAGTACTCCGGCAATTGTGAGGATGCGGCGCGTGAGTTCTCCGGGGAGAAGAATCTATATGCAGGCCAAAGAAATCAGGCCTGTCTATAATAATCTGGGTATCCGGATACTCTCGACGTCAAGAGGCATTATTACCAATAAAACTGCGAAGAAGCTCAATGTGGGCGGCGAAGTGATTTGCGAAATATTGTGATGAGGATTGAGTAAACAATGTCACGAACAGGGAAAAAACCGATACAGATACCCGATGGAGTCAGCGTCGAGATTTCCGGCAGGAGTGTGACCGTGAAGGGGAAGATGGGCGCAGATTCGATCGTTTTGATGGATTGCGTCAACGTGAAAAGCGAAGGCAATGTTCTTCGGGTAGAGATCGCAGGGGACGAGAACGATAAACGTATTCGCGCCGCGCATGGCTTGCACAGGGCGTTGCTTGCGAATATGGTGACCGGCGTTTCGTCTGGTTTCGAAAAAAATCTTGAGATAGTTGGGGTGGGCTACAGAGCGCAACAGCAGAAGAAAGATGTGGTCTTTCAGCTCGGCTATTCTCACTCGGTTCTCTTCTCGCCTCCTGAAGATATTTCCGTGGAAGTGCTCGAACCGACAAAACTTAAGGTAAAAGGCATCAACAAGCAGAAAGTCGGTCAGGTGGCCGCCAATATCCGCAAACTGCGTCCGCCGGAACCGTATAAAGGCAAAGGCATTCGGTATGCGAATGAAAGAATAAGAAGAAAAGCTGGAAAAACGGGTAAAAAATAATGAACAAGTTTGCTGTTATTAAAGCTCGGGAATTCCGGAGAAAGATGCGTGTGAAGCGAAAGCTGCAGGCGAATCAGGAGAGGCCCAGGCTGTGTTTTACTAAAACAAATAAGCATCTCATTGTACAGGTTGTCGATGACCTGAAAAGCCATACTCTGGTTTTCGCATCGACAATGGAGAAGGATTTTCCCTTAAAAGGGAAAAAGAACATCGAAGCGGCAAAGGAATTGGGTAAGGTTCTGGCCGCGAAAGCTTTGCAGAAAGGAATTAAGAGGGTTGTATTTGATCGGAACGGCAATATCTACCACGGCAAAGTGAAAGCGTTCGCAGATGCGGCGCGTGAAGCTGGTTTGGAATTTTAACGCAGGAGCGCCCGTATGGTGAATAGTAACAAAAAGCAGGTAAGTTCGGATGGGCTTGAATTAACTGAAAAGGTAGTTTCGATCAATCGAGTCGCCAAAGTGGTGAAAGGCGGGAGAAGATTTTCTTTCAATGCACTTTCGGTTGTCGGCGACGGCCAGGGACATGTGGGCATTGGCTTTGGAAAGGCGAATGAGGTTCCCGATGCCATAAGAAAAAGCGTCGAGAGCGCGAAAAAGAACCTTTTTAAGATCAGCATCAATAAGAATACCATTCCTCATGAAATCGTGGGGAAATTCAAAACATCCAGAGTGATTTTAAAACCGGCAACTCCCGGAACGGGTCTGATAGCGGGAGGAGCGGTTCGCGCGGTTTTGGAACGCGCAGGTATTGCCGATGTGCTTGCAAAAGCTCTCGGTTCGCGAAACCCGCAGAATGTGGTAAAAGCCACGATGAACGGGCTTCTTCAACTTAAAAGCCTGAGCGAAGCCGCGGAATTGAGGGAAGTAAACCTGAAGAAACTGTGGGGAACGTATGGCAAAGAAGCTTAAAGTAAAGCAGATAAAAAGCGCCATCGGTTCAAAGCCGAAGCAGCGGGCGACGCTCAGGGCGCTGGGTTTGCGTAAAATGAATTCCGAACGGATCCATAGCGACAATGCGGTTATACGCGGTATGATTGACCGGGTGTCGCATATGGTGGAAGTTACTGAAATTAATGAATAATACGGACTGGTGCTGATATGGAATCATATACCTTAAAACGGCCGTCTTCCCATAAAGCCCGCAAAAGGGTCGGAAGGGGTTCGGGAAGCGGAATGGGGAAGACCTCAACCCGGGGACAGAAAGGGCAAATGAGCAGATCTGGCAGCAAGAGCCTTCCCTGGTTTGAAGGCGGGCAAATGCCGATTCAGAGGCGAATACCAAAACGCGGTTTTAAAAATTTTACAAAGGTTGAGTTCCAGGTGGTCAATATTGCGAGTATTGCCAGGCTCGATGCGGCGGAAGTCACTCCCATGCTCATGCGGGAAAAGGGGCTTGTAAAGAAGGATAACATGAAAATTAAAGTGCTCGGTTCTGGCGATATCTCGCGGCCATGCAGCGTGACCGCCGATGCTTTTTCGAAAAATGCTGTTGAAAAAATCAAAAAAGCCGGCGGAAGCGTAGTGATGCGAAAAAAAATTGAAAAAAGCGAAGCACAGGCTGATTAACTGGTGAGCTCATGGCAAATGTAATTGTTAATATTTTTAAAATTCCCGAACTCAGGAAAAAAATACTCTTTACCCTGTTTATTCTGGTGGTGTACCGTATTGGTGCGCATATTCCTGTGCCGGGAATAAACGGTGAAGCGCTGATTGAATATTTCGAGCGTGCCGCGCGCGCAAGCGCCGGAGCGGGCAGGGGGTTTGTTGATTTCTTCGACCTATTTGCGGGTGGAGCGCTCAAGCGTTTTACCATTTTCGCGCTCGGCATTATGCCCTATATTTCAGCTTCGATTATCATGCAGCTTCTAACGGTGGTGATCCCCGCGCTGGAGCGTCTTTCCAAAGAAGGGCCTGAGGGTTCGAAGAAGATTAATCAATACACCCGCTATGGCACGGTTCTTTTGTGTGCCGCGCAAGCGTTTGGTCTTACATTCTGGATGAAAAGCATGCCGAATGTTGTTCCCAGCGACAGCGGGGCGTGGTTTACGCTGATGGCGGTAATATCGATCACTACCGGTACAATGGTGCTCATGTGGCTTGGAGATCAGATCACTGAGAAAGGCATCGGGAACGGCATTTCCCTTATCATCTTTGCGGGGATTGTGGTGAGGGTTCCCGCGGCGATATATCAAACGGCTTCCGGTGTTGAAGAGCCTATTTTATTCATTATTCTCATATTTCTTTTTATACTTGTCGTTGCCGCGTCGATTATTCTCACGCTTGGGGTGCGGAAGATTCCCGTGCAATATGGAAAAAGGATTGTGGGAAGGCGTATGGTGCAGATGACTTCGCAGGCGATTCCTCTTCGAGTGAATGCGGCTGGCGTCATACCCATCATTTTTGCGTCATCGGTCATCCTTTTCCCCACCCAGATCGGAAGCATTATTTCTAATATATTCGGCGGCGCTGAAGGACGGGGATATCAGTTCTTTGTGTATTTACAGACGTGGCTTCAGCCGGGCCATCTGGTCTATATTATCTTTTACAGTGCACTTATTATTTTCTTCTGCTATTTTTACACAGCAATTCAATTCAATCCGGTAGATATTGCCGAGAACTTGAAGAAATACGGTGGCTTTATCCCTGGAATTCGACCCGGGAAAAACACTTCTGATTATATCATGAGTATTCTCAACCGCATTACGCTTCCCGGATCGATTTTTCTGGCGATTATTGCGATTGTGCCGGATATAATTATTAATATGTGGCCTTCAGTCTCTCATGAGATGGCGTATCTTTTCGGTGGGACTTCACTGCTTATTATCGTGGGGGTGGCGCTCGATACGCTCAAACAGGTTGAATCGCAGCTTCTCATGCGCCATTATGACGGCTTTTTTAAAAAAGGGAGAATGAAAGCGCGACGTTAGTGTGCATAGTGAGATGCCTTGGGAATTTATGTGTATAGTGCCGAGCAGATTGAGAAGATTCATCGTGCGTGCATTATTGCTGCAGGTGTGCTCACTGCTTTAGAAAAGAATATTTCCGAAGGTATAAGCACCTTCGAGCTTGACAAAATAGCGCGCGAGTTTATAGCTGCCCGAAAAGCAAAACCTGCGTTTCTTGGCTATCGTGGGTATCCGGCGGCGCTGTGTACCTCTATTAATGAGGTGGTGGTGCATGGTATTCCGTCGAAAAAGGTTAAGCTTCGCCAGGGCGATATTGTCGGCATTGATGTGGGCGTATTTTTAGACGGTTATTATGGCGATACTGCGAGAACCTTTAAGGTCGGTACAATACGAAAAGAGGCGCAAACGCTGCTCAAGGCTACATATGAAGCATTAATGCAGGGTATTGGGCAGGTTGTTGAGGGGAACAGAATTTCGGATATTTCTCATGCCGTTGAATCGCATGCGAGGCGTTATGGGTTTTCAGCGGTGCGTGAGTTTGTGGGGCATGGGGTCGGTGCCTCTTTGCATGAGGAACCGTCGATACCGAATTTCGGAGAGCCCGGCAAGGGGCCGAGAATCGTCGAAGGCATGGTACTGGCCATCGAGCCGATGATAAATGCGGGAAGTTTTGAAGTGAAGGTGCGTGAAGACGGATGGACGGCAGTAACGGCTGATGGAAGCCTTTCAGCGCATTTTGAGCATACCGTCGCGGTAGTAAATGGGAAGGCGAAAATTTTAACGGAGTGGGGATGAGGACATCTCTCGCTCGATTATTGAGAAAGAGGTTTATGGCTAAAGAAGAACCGATTGAAGTTGAGGGAGTGGTAGTAGAGACTCTGCCCAATGCAATGTTCAGGGTCAAGCTAAGCAACGACCATGTAGTGCTGGCGCATATTTCTGGAAAGATGCGAATGCATTATATACGAATACTTCCAGGGGATAAAGTCACTGTTGAGCTTTCACCATATGATTTAAATCGCGGAAGGATAATTTATCGTTCAAAGTAGGGCTGTTAATTCAGGTTAATCGAAGAAATCGAGGGAGTTATGAAAGTACGGGTTTCTGTTAGAAAAATATGCAGCGAATGCAAAGTGATAAAGCGGCATGGGGTCGTCAGAGTAATCTGTTCTAATCCCCGCCACAAACAGCGTCAGAAAAAACGTACCGCGAGCAAATAATCTTAGGAGTAAGTATATGGCACGTATTTCAGGTGTTGATTTACCGGGGAACAAGCGAGTTGAAGTGGCGCTTACGTATATTTACGGCATTGGACCGACCACATCGAAAAAAATTATCGCCGAAACGAGGGTAAATCCGGACACGCGAGTAAAAGATCTTACCGATGATGAAATCGGTGAAATTCGCCGCGTCATTGAAAAAAATTATAAAGTGGAAGGCGATCTACGGACCGAAGTGGCGATGAACATCAAACGCCTCATTGATATTGGCTGTTATCGGGGAATTCGCCATCGTAGGGGCTTGCCGGTGAGAGGACAGAATACAAAGAATAATGCCCGCACCAGAAAAGGAAACCGGAAAGCGCAGGCAGGCAAGAAGAAAAAATAATATGCATATATGTATATGAAACGCTAACTACTAGAAATAATCAGGAGCATTCGTGTGAAGCAAAAAAAGACCAAGAAACGTGAAAAAAAAGTCGTTCCAGTAGGGATGGCCTACATTCAGGCGACCTACAACAATACGATCATCACTCTTGCCGATATGCAGGGCAATGTGATTTCATGGGCATCTGCGGGCGGTGAAGGTTTTCGCGGCTCAAGGAAGTCGACTCCATTTGCGGCACAGATGGCTGCGAAAGTTGCCGCCCAGAAAGCTATCGATCAGGCGGGGCTGAGGACTGTTGAGGTCCATGTGAAGGGACCGGGA
>DYLV01000044.1 GCA_020721925.1 Leptospira biflexa | reverse complement strand
GACCAATGGTTAATCCCGACGACGTCGGGACTCTACCGACTGAGCTACAGGGGAATGGACAAAACAACAATTTCAAAGAAACCCCAAAGACCAATGGTTAATCCCGACGACGTCGGGACTCTACCGACTGAGCTACAGGGGAAGATAAATTCAACAAATCAAATACCAAAAAGTGAGGACTTTGTAAAATGAGGGAGTATCTTGTCAAGATTTTTTATAGAAAAAAATTGTATGCTACAGGTTTGAGAAAATCAACTTGACGGAACGAATCGGTAAAGTTGTCGTTTGGTATTGTTGTGATATTCGATACTAAAATGGGCACAAGGTATGAAACTCGTCATTCAGGTTCCCTGTTTTAATGAGGCAAAAACTTTACCGGAAATGCTCCGCCATCTTCCACGGAAAATTGATGGTTTTAAAAAAGTCGAGTGGCTCATTATTGACGATGGCAGTTGTGATGGAACCGCTGAAGTTGCAAGAAAGTGCGGTGCTGATCGAGTTGTGCGGTTTTCCCGCAATCTCGGACTTGCGCGGGCATTTATGGCCGGTATTGATGTCGCGCTGAAAATGGGCGCCGATGTCATAGTCAACACCGATGCAGATAATCAGTATGACGCGCGCGATATCCCGTCATTGGTGCGCCCCATTCTCGAAGGGTGGGCGGAAATTGTGGTTGGATCGAGACCAATCGAAAAGATGGCAAATTTTTCGTTTACAAAGAAAATTCTCCAGCGTCTCGGCAGCAGAATTGTGCGGATGCTCTCCAACACAGAAATTGAGGACGCACCGAGTGGTTTCCGCGCTATAAGTCGCGATGCGGCGATGAGGCTGAATGTTTTTGGCGACTACACCTACACGCTTGAGACCATCATTCAGGCAGGGCAAGAGAATATTAATATCATTTCGGTTCCGGTGAGGGTTAATCCGGATTTGCGCGAATCACGTCTCGTGAAAAGTATTCCTGTCTATGTTTTAAAGAGTTTTCAAAATATAATAAGAATATTTATCGTCTATCGTCCGTTCAGATTTTTTATGTCGCTGGGACTTTTCGTTTTTTCCATTGGTGTGCTTCTTGGCATTAGGTTTTTATGGCATTATTTCTTGGATGATGGTACAGGCCATGTTCAATCGCTCATTCTCACGGCGGTGCTTTTACTCATCGGTTTTCAGACTATGCTGAGTGCCTTTATGGTTGATTTGCTTGCCGCCAATCGCAAGCTCGGGGAGGACATCCTCTACCGAATGAGACGGATGGAATATTCAGGAAAAAAGTGATGGCCGATCAGGCGAGCGGGATTCTTTCACCATTTTTACGCAGGCGCCGAATTGCAGCAGCCCTTCCATTTTTAAAGGGAAGAGTGCTCGATTACGGCTGTGGGGTGGGCGCCCTGGCAGAGTTTTTTTCTCCGGAAAGCTATATCGGTGTTGATGATGATGCGGTATCGCTTGCAATTGCAAAAAAAGAACATCCCGCATACATATTTCTTTTTAAAGATAATATCGGCATGAGGGTAGGATCTTTTAATTCGGTCGCACTCCTTGCGGTGATTGAGCACGTCAATGATGGTGAATCACTGTTAAGGCTTCTTGGATCATTGCTTGTGAAGGATGGATCGATCGTGCTTACTACCCCTTTGCCAATGGCAGGTTCGCTTCATCGATTTGGCGCGTGCATGGGACTTTTCAGCAGAGAAGCGCATGAAGACCATAAGAATTTCTATGGACCAAAAGAGATTGCTTCGATAGCGCGATCAGCCAATTTTCGCATAGCCGTTAAGAAGCGCTTCCTTTTTGGCATGAATCAACTGTTTGTTCTGGTAAAGAAATGATGTCAAACTCTGGTAAAAAAAGTGGCGGAAACATTACGGACAAATACAATACCCGCAATCCCGTAATTCGACTTGTGATGAAAAATTTTTTCAAGGCATTTGACGGCTTAATCTGCCCGCTTCAGGGCGATATTGCCGACGTACTTGAAGTCGGTTGCGGAGAGGGGTATGTCGCGCGACATCTCTGCGATGTTGGTTTTTCATCAATACGGGCGCTCGACGTTTCTCCGGAAATTATTTCTCTTGCGAAGACGATCGATCCTTTAAAAAATATTATTTTTCAAACGAAAAGTATATACAATCTTGATGCGGCTGATGCAGCCGATCTTGTCGTCTGCTGTGAGGTACTCGAGCATCTGGATCATCCTGATGATGCACTTGAATTGCTTCGCATTATCACAAAAAAATATTGCCTTTTAAGCGTTCCCGACGAACCGCTCTTCAGGATGTTTAATTTCGCACGAGGCGCATACGTAAAAAATTTTGGAAACACGCCAGGCCATATCCAGCACTGGTCGTCTCGAGATTTTATGCGTTTCGTTGAAAGTCGTTTTACAATTATGGCGCTCAGGCGGCCTTTCCCCTGGACAATGGTGCTCTGTGTCCCCCAATAAAACCTACATACAAAAAGCGGTCCGGATTGCGGGGTGGCTTTTAGTCGTCGCAGCTTTTCTGTATATCGGCATAAAAGCATATCGAACGCCGGCGAACGCATTTTTGGACATTTTACAGCCACGGACAGCCTTTATTGTTCTGTTGCTTTCTCTGTTGTACTCGCTTCTGAATATCGTTATTGCGGGTGCATGGAGTATCATCGCGTATGCGGTGTCTGAAAATACTGCAGAATTGCGGGGGCTTTTTTCCGTACATTTGAAAACGGAAGTAATAAAATATGTTCCTGGCAATGTGTTTCATTTTGCGGGGAGGCATTTTTTTTCAGAGGAAACGGGCCTCACACAGCGTTCAACACTAATTTCGAATATACTCGAAGTGTGTACGGTGCTATCCGCTCTCGGCTTTTCACTGGCTGCTTTTTATGGGGAAAACGCTATTCATGTGCGTTCCCAACGGGTATTTATTTTGTTTTCGAAATACTGGGCGATGATTGCCGCGACGGCCCTATTTATTGCAGGAGTATCAATATCTTCACTTATTAAACGCGATAAGTATTTTTTCTGCATCGCTCTTCCCGGGGCCTTTGCAGCGCTTGTGCTGTATATATCGTTCTTTGCGGGAACATCCTTGCTGTTTTTGTGCCTCGGTTCATCACTCACAGGTATGCCATTGTCGATGCTCGCTTTCCGTATCATTGCAGGAATTTTCTGTGTGGCATGGGCATCCGGCTTTCTAATTCCCGGCGCCCCGGGCGGCCTGGGAGTGAGAGAGAGTGTGCTCATCACGCTGCTTTCGCCTGTCTGGGGTGAGGGAAGCGCAATCGCATCTGCAATACTCTTTCGGCTGATCACCATCACCGGTGACATGCTTGCCTTTTTCTGGGGGATAATGATTGCACCGAGGGGCATATCAGACAGATGAGGTGAGCGTGCACGCGCTTCCCTTTTTCACTGCTTTCTCATGCTGTTTCTTTACGTGAAAACGGCAAACGCCATTCTACAAGGCGCCCTTTCGGAAAAGAGCGCCTTTTGATGGTTGCTATTTTTCAAACTGCAATGGAGTTTCCCATAGATATATGGTATGGCTTCCCAGTTCCACAACCTTTTTTGGGCGCACTCCCGCCATGTCGAAATCGTGGGAAACAATTCTGCATCCTGGAGGCATTTTTTTGAGCTGTGGAATGAGTTTCACGTTGAGGCTCGGCAAAAGATAAAGCGTGATTACGTTCGCAGGGGTGAGATCGAGAGTGAAAATATCCTTTCTCTGGATTGTGACAAGATGTCCCACGCCATTTTTTTCAACATTTTCGAGCGAATCTTTGATGCGCTGAGGATCGATGTCGAATCCGTATGCTTTGACGCCATATCGTTTCGCAGCAGTTACCACAATTCTGCCGTCGCCACATCCGAGATCGTACACGACATCGCCTTTTTTAACGCGCGCCATTTCGAGCATCTTATCGACTACTTCCTGCGGGGTGGGAACCCAGACAACATCGGGAGCGCGATCCTCTTCCGCATTGCGGCAATACCCAAGACCTGAAACAAGAAAAATACCGAGAGCAAGAAGATAAATTTTTTTCATAGCGATGTTCTCCAGAGAATCTATTGTGTTATCTCGATAAAAACTGTGGCAGCATAACAGAAGCCGGCGTTATGTCAAGAAATTATGTAAAGATTTACCTGGATTTATAATACCTGTCCTTTTCGGAATGGTTGAGATCGGGCCTGAGTTTATGGGCATTGTGCAAATACAGGTGAATCATCTCCTCCTGTTTCTTTTCCGAGTTTACATGAAGAAGAACCCGGATGCACATGCCGAGCGAACCTGGCACAGGAATTTCCCGCGTGCAGAAAAGCGGTGTGTAAATCCAGCCGATTTTGCGGGCGGCGACAGCAGGAAATTCCGCGTCTAAATCATCGGTAACCGAAAAAACTGCAGATGCAATATCTTCAATCGTAAGCCTGTTTTGCTCTACTAACTGTTCGAGTAGTTCCTGTGTTCTCGCAATAATCTGCTCGCGGTTGTTTGCGTCCACTGTGGTGGCGCCTCTTATTCCTCTAATTGCCATTGAATATCCTCTTACTCGTTTATTGTCAGCGCGGCGCCTATCGCGCGCATGAGTTCCGGAAAAGAAGGGAATGTAACCGATACAGATTCTGCGGTATCAACAACAGTGGTTCCTCGCGCTGCAAGGCCCGCGACCGCGAGCGACATGACGACGCGATGATCACCGTGCCCGTTTACTTCCGCCCCTGTGAGCGTGCTTTTTCGCACGATGAGACCATCAGATATTTCTTCGATGTTTGCTCCCATTTTTTTTAGTTCCCGACACATTACCGCAATGCGGTCGGTTTCTTTAAGTCGCGCCTGAGGGACATTTACCAGTTTTGTTTCACCATCAGCGAAACAGGCCGCAACGGCAAGCGAAGGAAGCGCATCCGGAATTGCGTTGAGGTCGAAGGTGCCACCTCTGAGATTTCCCCCCCGTATTCGAAGAGTGAGCCCGGCTATGTCGATGGAAGCGCCCATTTTTTGTAGAATGTGCACCACTTCCTTATCGCCCTGCGGGTCGGCGAAATCGAGACCGGTGAGAATTAATTTGCAACCGGTGATGGCTGCTGCGACAAGAAAAAACGCCGAGGAGGAAAAATCAGCACCAATATGCGAGTCGAAAGATTTATAGCATTGCCTCCCGGGAAAGATGAATTTTCTATATGATTCATCAGCAGTGTAACGGATGCCGCAGCGTTCGAGCCAGCGAAGCGTCATGGTGACATAGGGCGCTTCGTAGAGAAGGGGAACACTGATGACCGAGTCGTTTTTTGCAAGCGGGGTTGCGATAAGAAGCGAGGAGAGGTACTGAGAGGTAACCGCTTTTACCGAAGTTTCGCCGCCTTTGATGGGCCCCTCAATCACCAGCGGCGGTTTTCCGTTACCGCGCGTTGAACGGGCTTTTGCTCCGAGCGCGTTTATCGCTTCAAGAAGACCGTCTGCGGGACGTGAACGAATTTGGTGGTCGCCGGTGAAAATAGTAATTCCTTCAATGAGAGAGGCAGTGCCAATGCCGATATAAAGTGTGGTTCCCGAATTTCCGGTGTCGATGATATCGTCTGGAATCGGCATCCTGCCACCGGTTCCTTTCACCTTCCATAAATTTTTTTCGCGGACAATTTTTCCTCCGAAAGA
This sequence comes from Leptospira biflexa, assembly GCA_020721925.1. Lineage (GTDB taxonomy): Bacteria > Spirochaetota > UBA4802 > UBA4802 > JAGODF01 > DYLV01. The sequence continues at coordinate 12,690 of DYLV01000044.1, read as the reverse complement.
TTCAACCATGCGGATGCAGGAAAGAGTATCCGACGATTCGAGAGGATCGCGGATGATGCTTTCTCCCTCGGCAAGAAGCCCCATCACAAGTGCCCGTATGGTATGTGATTTCGAGCCCGGAATGGGCACTTTCCCCTCTATTTTTGACGGGTGAATGATAAATTTCATGGCATTAAAGAACAAAGCAATAAAAATTGAATGAATGCACATAAGAGTATGGTTATATATTTGTAAATAAAAATTTTTGAAGTTGATTTATATCTTTAATTTTTGAAAAAAATTGAGGGTGGGGAATTTTTTAAAAAGTCATGAGATTAATTGACTACATTATGTCGCGTTGTGAGAAAGTTGATACATAGGCCCTCGAGAGGACTGACACTATGGCGCGATATCACAATTACAATGATGGGCAGCATTATGTTGACATGATCGATCGTCAGAATGATGTGCCAGTGGATAATCGGGCACGAATAATACGAGAGATCATAAGCGATGAGAAGGAGAATATGTAACAACGGGTGGGAGTACACAGGCCTCGTATTCTCCGCCCTCTACTAACATGATTATATAAAATGTTGATTCGGCAAGCACTGTATCCTTCAATATTTTATTGTATTGACAAAAAACATCCGGTAATTAGTATGGTTGCATGTGAATACCTTAGTAATCTCACCCTGGCGTTTTCCTCAGTCCGATTCGGAAAAACCTCATGGAAATTATTAGCGTATTCGAAAACGGGCATATGCCCCATTACAATTTCAGGAGTTTGCAGTATGGCACAAGGTATAGTAAAATGGTTCAGCGACCAGAAGGGCTTTGGTTTCATTACCGCCGAAGACGGACGAGAAATTTTTGTCCATCATTCAAGCATTCAAGCCGACGGTTTCAAGACCCTCGCTGAAGGCGCAAGAGTGCAGTTTGATATTGAAAAAAGCGAGAAGGGCTTGCGAGCCGCTAGGGTTTCCGTGATATAATTTCACTTCGAAACTTACTTCTATGAAGAGACTGTCGAATTGGCGGTCTCTTCTTTTATTTATGTACACTTCAAAAACCGCTTTCAACGTTATAAATTGCATATAAGAAAGCGCTTTTTGCCATAATATAAGGACACACAAGGGAACATCCATATTACATGGTTTGCAGAAGTTCCCTCTTTATTTGTTGTTTTCTTCGCCGAAGCTGATAAAAAGTACTTGAGGAAATTGGGTATGACGGTAGAAAAGCTATCGACTATTGCGAGGAAGCGATATTATGAGGAAAATTGTTGGTGTTGTCATTGCACTTTTTTTAATGTATCCGTTATTGGTTTTTTCCTGTTCAAAAGTGCCGCATTTTGAACTTTCGCGTTTTATTTCACCCGAAACCTGTGGCGGATGCCACGATGAAATTTACGCGCAATGGAAAGCATCGATGCACAATCTCTCTCATTTCGACGAAATATACCGTGCGGCGGCATTTTATCACCTGAAAGGGCTTACAGAGTCGGCAGCGATCAAAGAAGCGGAACACTGTGTGGTGTGCCACACTCCTATTGGATATTTTACTGGCTTTCCAAAAAAGGTTTCCGAAGAGCGCGACAATCCCGAAAAAATTCCTGAAATCGCCAAAGAAGGTGTTCAGTGCGACTATTGTCATTCCGCCACAGGAGCGTACGCAGTTTACAACAACCAGATGAAGCTGGATCCGGGCCATGGCGAGGCGAATCCGGGAACAAAACGCGGACCTTTTAAGGACTCTCAATCGGATTTTCATAAAAGTGAATATTCCAAATTTCACACTTCATCGGAGATGTGCGGCGTATGTCATGATGTAAAACATGTGGTGTTTGGAACAAAGCTTGAAACAACTTACGAAGAATGGAAGAAAGGCCCGTACAACTCGCCCGATGCGGAAAAACGCATTCCCTGCCAGGGATGCCATATGTATCATCGTCCCGGTATCCCCGCAACCGGTTCTACGGAAAGGCCGAAAAATCCAGGAGTTGCGGCGATTGGAGGGCCAAAGCGCGCACATATCTTCACGCACTATTTCGTCGGTGGAAATATGGCAATGCCTTCTCTTCACGGTGATAAAACAAAGGCGAAAATGGCCAAGGAGCGTTTGGAGAACGCGGCCGTGCTGGCAATCGATGATCGCAACATCGCATCAGGTAAAATCGCCGTTGTGGTAAAGAATGTCGGAGCCGGACATTATCTACCCACCGGCCTTACCGACGTGCGGCAGATGTGGCTGGAGGTGGTGGTGAAGGATCGTGCGGGGAGAGTTGTTTTTTCAAGCGGAGTGGCTGACGCAAAAGGATATCTTCCCGATGGCGCAGTCATATTTAATACTGTGTTCGGGGATGGAAAAGGGAATGCGGTTGATAACATCGCCAAAGCAAAGGAAATTTTACGCAACCATCGCATCCCGCCAAAAGGAAGCGTAGAGGAAGTTATTGTCTTTCCAGCGAATGTACCGAAACATCTTGTCGTGCGCGTACGGCTTCTCTATCGAGGTGCATCGCAAAAACTTGTGGACGATCTTCTGGGAGCGGGAAAACTTCGCCTTCCTGTGGTGGTGATGGCTGAGACGAAAAAGGATATTGTGCTCTGAAATCGATGCAGAGGAAAAGCCCTCAACAACACGAGAAAAAGTTTTGCTCGTTTTGCGATTATACGGGTATAATCCGTAATCCGTATTATGAACAGACGGGGGAACCGGCAATGACGCCATGCCCAAAATGCGTAGTACCGCACTGCCGTTGCGGGGGGGAAGCTCCCTATTATTATTTCGACGGCGGTATCAAGGAATGCTTTTGCCGACCAATCCGCATGAAAATAGATTTGATCGAGCATATCTATCGGCGAAGCGGGATCGATAAAAAATACCGGTGGCGTTTCATCAACGAATACAAATCGCGCAATAAACTTGGAGAGGCTGCTAAAGCGGCCGCGTACGATATTATCAATAAATTCCCCGATGTTGACAAGGGCCTTTTTTTGTGGGGAAACCCTGGCACGGGCAAAACCTTTCTTTCAACAATCATTTTAACTGAACTTATCACGCGCAACGCTGTTGAAGGGCGGTACATAAAAATATCAAGGGGGTTTTTTAACCGTCTGCGTTCCACATTTGTTGAATCCTCGGAAACATACGGAACTTCCAGTGCCATCGAAAAGGAATTTGCCGAAGTCGATGTGCTGGTGGTTGATGATTTTGGCACGCAGCGCGATTCCCCCTGGGAGCAGGAGACCCTGTACAATCTGGTGGACGCGCGCTATGAAGCGGAAAAATTCACCATCTTTACTTCGAACAACAATCCATTTAAATCGCTCACCGATATTGCGGGCGGGAGAATACTTTCCAGGATCAAGGAAATGTGTCGCATCATGGAAATTTCCGGTCCGGACTATCGGGATACATTATAGCCGTGGCACGGGTGTTTATTGGCATGGGGTCGAATTTGGGCGATCGTGCGGCATATCTTGCATTCGCGCGCCGTAAGCTTGAAGAACTGCCAGATTTTGCACTGGGTGCATGCAGCGGTATTGATGAAACTGACCCCATTGAATATTTCGCACAGCCACGCTTTCTCAACCAGGTAGTATCAGGAGAGACGAAACTTTCGCCGTGGGATTTGCTTGAGCGACTTTTTGAAATTGAACATAAACTTGGCAGAACGAGAAAAATACCCAAAGGGCCAAGAACAATTGATCTCGATCTTTTGCTGTATGGCGATATGGTGTGCAGGGATGAGCGCCTCATACTTCCCCATCCAGGAATTAAAAGACGTCCTTTTGTGATTAAAGAGCTTCTGGAAATTGATAGCAGTCTGACGGATCCTGAGACAGGTGAAACATATAGGGAGGTATACCTTTATGCCCAGAATAACAAACATCAATGATTTTAAGAAAGCAAAGGCTGAGAAGCGCCCCATCTCGATGATTACCTGCTATGATTATCAATTTGCCCGCATCATCGCGGAAACCGAAATTGACTGCATTCTGGTGGGCGATTCGGTAGGAATGGCGTTCGCGGGATATTCGAGCACACTTCCCGTGACGGTTGAACAGATTATCTATCACACGGAGATTGTGAGGCGCGGTGCGCCGAATATGTTCATTATAGCCGATTTGCCGTTTATGAGCTATCATGTGTCGGTAGAAGACACCCTTCGAAACTGTGGCCGCATCATGAAAGAGACAGGTGCAAATGCCGTGAAGCTTGAAGGAGGACGCGATTTTGTCCCGGTAGTGGAAGCGCTGGTGAAAGCTTCCATTCCTGTGGTGGGACATTTAGGGCTCACTCCGCAGTCGATTCATAAGCTCGGTGGATACACCGTTCAGGGGAGGGAAGACGAAAAAAGAAAAATCATGATCGAAGATGCAAAAATGCTCGAAGAAGCAGGCGCGTTTCTTCTGGTGCTCGAAATGGTTCCGGAACAGCTTGCAGCTGACATAAGCGCGATGCTGAAAATTCCCACTATCGGTATAGGGGCCGGGCGCCATTGTGATGGGCAGGTGCTGGTCATCACCGATCTTTTAGGGATGGATGATTCATTCAACCCGAAATTTTTAAAAAAGTACGCGAATATGCACGGAATGGTGAGATCTGCGCTTCAGCAATATCATGAAGAGGTTGTTGCGCGAGTATTTCCCGAAGAAAAAAATGTGTTCAAATAAGGGCGTTTTTTTATTTTGACATACAAGGCGATTTGTACTATATTAATATTGCTTCACAGGAAGGAGGGATTACTGTACACATGTTTCCAGATGAAACGTTTGAAACCGATATACAAATTGAAACCGATTTTCTCGAAAGCGACCTGATTTCCATCGATCAGGCGCTTCCGGGACAATTATATATCATACCAATTCGTTTCCGTCCGATTTTTCCGGGAATCGTGACGCCGCTCATCATTTCGGCGGGCAGATTTGCCGACTCAATAGAGAAGATCCTTTCATCGAGCATGACGGTGGGACTGGTGCTTCTCAGGGATGACGATGCGGAAGAGATTCGGATGGCCGATTTGTATTCGTATGGCACCGCGGCGAAGATACTGAAAAAAATTAATCTTCCAGACGGTGGTGTTAATGTTCTCATCAATAGCGTTAAGCGATTCCGAATCGTCGATACTGTCTCCGAAAAAAAACATCTAATAGCGGGCGTCGAGTATCTTGATGATGTGGATGTGAGGCGCAGTGTTGAGGTCAAAGCGCTCACCAGAGCAGTGTTAAGCCAGCTCAAAATGCTTTCGGAAAACAATCCTCTCTTCACCGAAGAGATGAAGCTCACCATGGTCAATGTCGAAGAACCCGGAAAGATTGCAGATTTTGTAACTTCGATTTTGAATCTTGAAAAGCAGGAATATCAGGAAGTGCTTGAAACGCTTTCGGTCAAAAAGCGGCTCGAAAAGGTGCTTCGCCTTCTCAATAAAGAAATGGAAGTGCTGAACGTACAGAAGAAAATTCAGAGTCAGATAAACGACAAAATCGACAAACAGCAAAGGGAATTTTTTTTGCGGGAACAATTGAAGGCAATCCGCAGCGAATTAGGCCTTGACGAAGACGATAGAAGCAGGGAAATCCGGGATATGAAAAAACGCGCGGAAGCGCTGGAGTTGACCGGAGAAGTGAAGGAGAAGGTATCCGAAGAAATTGAAAAATTGGGGTTAATTGATCCGAATTCTTCCGAGTACGCCATCACGCGAAACTATGTGGAAACAATTCTTTCCCTTCCGTGGAACATAAAGACTGAAGACACAATCGATTTAGCCCGAGCTGAACGGATACTCGAAAAGGATCATTACGCCCTTGAAGATGTAAAAAAAAGGATTCTGGAATTTTTGGCTGTCCGCAAGCTGAAACCCGATGCGCGAGGTTCAATCATTTGCTTGATTGGCCCGCCGGGAGTGGGGAAAACTTCACTTGGCCGTTCTATCGCGCGCGCACTCGGTAAAAAATTTTTCCGCGCGTCTCTTGGAGGAATGCGCGATGAAGCCGAGATAAAAGGTCATCGAAGAACATACGTGGGCGCAATGCCAGGGAAAATCATTCAGGGTTTAAAAATCTGCAAGTCTAAAAATCCCGTGTTCATGCTCGATGAAATTGACAAGTTAGGTCAGAGCTTTCAGGGCGATCCAGCTTCGGCGCTTCTGGAAGTATTAGACCCCGAACAGAACAAAGAGTTTCGGGATCACTATCTCGACCTGCCTTTCGACCTGTCCGATGTGCTTTTTATTACTACCGCTAATACCCTGGATGCCATACCGAGAGTTCTGGCTGACCGCATGGAAGTGATTCGACTTTCCGGGTATATCGCCGAAGAAAAATATTATATCGCGCGACGCTATCTGCTCCCGCGTCAGCTCGATCGGCACGGTCTCAGTAAAAATGATGTGCAGATTAATAAGGCGGGGATCATGTACATTATTCACAGCTACGCGAGGGAAGCGGGGGTGCGTAATTTAGAGCGACAGATCGAAAGAATCTGTCGCAAGACGGCGACAATGAAACTGAAGAAACAAAAAATTGCCGGAGATTGTCTTTCAAAGGAAAAAATTAAAACGTATCTTGGCCCGGAAATCTATTTTGATGAAGAGCTGGAAAAAATGCTTCGTCCCGGGATAGCCATCGGTCTTGCATGGACAGAACTTGGAGGGGCAACGCTTACGGTCGAATCCATTGCGATTGCCGGTATGAAGGAGGCAGGGTTAAAGCTCACCGGCCAGCTCGGTGAGGTGATGAGCGAGTCGGCAAATATTGCATACAGCTTTATCAGACATTTTTTAAACGGAGATGAGAACGCAGCTGCACTCTTTAAGGACCGTACCGTACATCTCCACGTTCCTTCCGGCGCCACGCCGAAAGATGGTCCTTCCGCTGGTATTACCATGGCTTCATCGATTTACTCACTCGCAACGGGCAATGTGGTAAGGGCGGGGATGGCAATGACGGGTGAGCTTACTTTGAGCGGACGGGTATTGCCGGTTGGCGGCGTGAAGGAGAAAGTAATTGCTGCGCGAAGGGCAGGGCTTAGAACCGTCATCATGCCGGATGAAAATAAAAAAGACCTTGCAGATATTCCATCATACATCCGCAAAGGAATGTCCTTTTATTTTGTAAAAGAAATGGAAGAAATTCTCGCAATTGCTTTCGGTTCCAGAAAGATGAAAGCTACTTTTGCGAAGAACGCTGCGAAGAAGCGGAGTAAGAAAAGAAGCTGAGTTATTTGTTCGGGAAAAAAATGATGGCGTTATCACAGATACATATAATATTTTTGGAGGAATGGGATGGCAATTCGAAATATTATTGAAGACCTGGTTACTTCAGTGGTTCACGAGGTTCTTTCAAAAGAGCAGGGGATTGAGCATCTTGAGATATACTTCGATGACATTGTCACCTATGTGCTCAATCGCATTCCTCCGCGGTATGTCACGAGTGAGCGCGGCATACTCCACGACAGGATCGATTTTACTCGTTCTGCCCAGCAAAAAAGCGATATTCTTTTTTTAGCGCACGAAGCGCTCGGATATGTACAGTCGAGGCGTGCTTCCCATGTTCCGCCTGCAAAGAATAAGGGAGGTGAAGGCGAGCGATTTTTTCCGCATGTTCTTGGGGAAGTATTAGAGGAAACCACCTTCGGTCCGATAAGCGGGATTGAGGTTGCGCTTTTGTACAATGGGAAGCGCGCTTTGATGATTGAACCGCAATGGCCGAATCCCTATCGAACGGTTAAAGCCACCCGGGGTTTTTATCATTTCTGGCCGAAGTTCATAGAGAGCGAGATGAGTGAATCGGAGCCGGTTGAATTTCTCGTTCGGTTTACGCACCCATCTCTGGAAGATGTCGAAGTCGGCCTTTCGCTTCGCCTGGCAGATAACTTCAATTTAGGCAACTCCCATGTGCTTCCCATCACGCTCATGAAAACAAAGGAGGGGGTAGATGTGTCGACAATTTTCGATGAGGATTAAATACCCGATCAGAATATCGGCGCTTCTAATTTTTATGATTTTGCCAACGATGCTTATGGCGGAAGGGAACAGCACCTCAATGGGAATGCTTTCAACTGTCGTATCCGATGGAGCAAGCGACGCAGTGCGCAACCCGGCCCTTCTTGGATTTCAAAAAGCCCAGTACACGGTTGCTGCATGGGGGATGGTTGTTCCGTATTCAGCTATGGATTTTACCCCTGAAAAAAATAATGAAAGTTATGATCTTCTATCTGAGCGTATATTTTCGGCAGGAGCGGCGTTTTCGTTCAAGGCCGGGTCCTCCGTGGTAGGTTTTGCACTTTCGAACGTGGAAGATGAGGATTTTTTCTCTGATTCGGAGCTAAAAATGCAGGGTGTTTTCTATGTTGAAGATATCGCTGCCGATGTAAATGTGACGCAAAATATAGTAATAAAAAAATATTTCCCTGCACTTGTATTTTCCGCTTCCTTCCCTCTTTCAAATAGTGCATTTTTCGGCTTACAGGGAAATATCGGAGTGGGGATAACGGATCAAAGCCAGCATACTTTTGCAACTCTACAAACTCCAATACCTTTTGAATTGAGTTCAGATGGACACTCGAAAACCAAAGCTTTTTTCTTTGAGGCTGGTGCCGGTTTCATTCAGAAATTCGCCGGCGGTCATGTAGGCCTTCTGATGAGAAGCGGAAAGCTGTACTTCGATTCGCGCAATGCTGATTTTTCGTCATTATATGCTGATTCACAAAGCGATAGCACAAATAATGATCTTCGCTATAAAAGCGGCCTCGAATGCGCCGCAGGTTTTTACACAAAGCCCTTTGAAAGCTTCGGTTTTGCATTTGAAACCGGATATCGTTTTCCTGCTGAATCCCGCAACAACACTCTTGAGGAAGAGGATGGACATATTGAAGTCACACCCTATTTAGTAACAATTGGACATCGCTTTCAATTTAAATCCGGAGCGGAATTTACCGGGATAACAAATCTTACCCTTTCAGCCGGGATGCTTCTCTTTTTCGAAAAAAAAGAAAAACAGCTTCTTCTAGATAGAGATCAGAGTGATGGTCCTCGAAACGAATATGAAGAGATCTCTGGTGTGCTCCTCACCGCCGGCGGTGCCTATCGACTGAGCGATGCGTATCTTTTTTCTTTTACGGCATCGTATATGCGCGTATACAATGAGCAGAGAAACGATAGTGAAAAAACCGGCACCATAAAAATACAAAGAATGATGATGTTGTTTGGAGTGAATTACAGCTTTTGATTTTATTTTTGGCCCCCTGCAGAAGGCACAATGAAATTCACTCTAATGCTGATTCCCGGTTTGTGAACATACGTCGATAAAGACGGGTACAAACGTTTCGATTTCATCAACCACCCCCACATCTGCGATCTGAAAAATCGGTGCGCCTTCATCGCGGTTGATTGCCACAATGGTGCGCGAATTTTTCATGCCGGCGATATGCTGCGCCGAACCGGAAATGCCGCATGCGAGATAAAGCTTTGGCGCAACTGACTTTCCCGTCATGCCGATTTGAAAACCGTAGTCGACCAGGCCCATATCGCAGGCGGCACGCGAACCGCCGATAGCGGAGCGGGCAAAAAGCGATGCAAGATTTCTTATGTGCGTCATGTGTTCGGATTTTCCTACGCCCCGACCTGCCGATACAATCACTTCCGCTTCGGAAAGTTCGATGCCGGATTGGGGCGAGCGAGAAACTGCGCCAGGCACTGATGAAATTGTGCCAATATCGATAGTGCGCACTAATACTTTCCCTAATGATTCTGCGCGGTTAAAAACCGGAAGTGCACCCGGCATGATGGTGCATACGGCCGGTGTGTTGATGGCGATTTCTTCTTTGATTTTACCATGAAAGAGTTCCCGGGATGCTATCAATGTCCCATGTTCAAAAGATATATTCTGAACGGAAGAAATAAACTCCATATTGCACTCCACTGCAATTGCCGGAGCAGCATCGCAGCTGAGCGGCGTATGGCTTGCGAATACAATCGCCGGCGCAAGGGCAGTTATTGCCGATGCATAGGCGCGACAATACCCTTCTCCGCTGAACTGTGCAAGCGCGCCATTGTGAAGTACGATCACATGTATCCCTGTTTTTTCCGCAAAACGCGTTGCAGTTTGTTCTACATTGCACCCTGCAATAATTGCAAGCCAATCGTATGAGTTGCGTAAAAAATCAGTGTGTGCAAGCGTCGCTAATTCAAATGAGCATTCCCGTAAGTTCCCTTCGATGTGTTCGATGATGAGGCATGCTCTGGGTTTCATTTCGTCCTCATAGTAACGATTTTGCATGAAGATACTCATATAGCGCACGGGCGTTTTCCGCGCGCGTACCGCGAAGTATCAATGTGTCTTTTGAGCTGTGAGGGTGAAGAAAGCGGCTGCGCAAGGCGGAGGGCGGTGGTTGGTTTGGAGTAATGTGTTTGATTTCCTGTTTTTTTGCGCGAAGTGTATTTGAAAGAGAAGGGTAGCGCGGCCTGTTTATGCCAGACTGAACAGCGATGAGCGCAGGAATTGGCAGAGTGATTGATTGCCTTGTGGCGATATCGATTTCTCGCCAGGCCTGTATGTTTTGTTCGGGATGATCGATCTTCAGGGAAATAATATGCGTCGCCCACGGGATGCAAAGCCGTGCGGCGGTCATTGGACCTACGGCGGTATGTGCGCCATCATCGGACATTGCGCCGGCGAGGATAAGATCGAACGGGTGATTTTTCGCAAATTCCGCAAGTATTTCCGCTTTCCACGCAGATGACATCGTATTGGCGTTATTGACAACACAATGATATGCATGATGAGCTCCCATCGCAAGTGCCCGTCGGAGAGATGATTCAGCGGTTTTCGGTCCAATTGTCACAACTGAAATTACCGTATGAGGTATTGTTTCTGCGAGAATAAGCGCTTCTTCAAGGGCGTATTCATCGTAGCTGTTGATGGCATGTGAAATATTGAGTGGAAATTTGATCGTTGAGCCATCCGGCGTGATTTCAAACGGGCTTTCCGGATTCGGCACGTGCTTTATGAATACAAGTATATGCATTGTTTTCCCCGCTGTGTACGTGAATTACACCATGCTAAAGCCTAACAGAAAAAATCAATAAAAAAACGAGCGCTCGCTATATTTTTTTATTGACTGGATTAAGGCCATTTGTATGATAACAGCATGAGGTTTTATTTATGAGCACGCTTTTTTTCATACGCCATGGGCAGGCTTCTTTCGGAAAAGAAAACTACGATGCACTTTCAACGCTTGGAACACAGCAGGCATATCTGCTCGGCAATTACTTTGCTCGAAGAAATATTCGCTTTGATCGAATCTATACCGGCACACTTCTCAGACATGAAGAGACTGAAGGAGAAATGCGGCGTGCTTTTGCCGGGAACAATATTGAACTTCCGCAATCGTGCAGAATGGCAGAACTGAACGAGTACGATTCTCATTTGATTCTGAAAACGCTTGTGCCCGAGCTCCTTGCAGAAGGAGCAGTGCGCGACAGGGATGTGGCAAATATTTTTACTGATCGCAAATCGTTCCAGCGCGTGTTTGAGGCGGCCATGATCAAATGGTCTTGCGGGTTGTATGAGGCAAAAATTCCTTCATGGAACAATTTTGTCGAAGGGGTGTATCGTGCGTTCGGGACAATCATGCAGAAGGATGGCAAGGGGAGGGTGGTGGCGGTCATCACCTCGGGAGGGCCGATATCTGCAGCAATCCGACGGGCGCTTTTGCTTTCAGATGAAATGACCATGCGGGTGACATGGCAGATTAAAAATGCCTCTTTTACTCGCTTCAAGTGTACTGCGGACGCAATCATGCTGGAGTCGTTCAATGAAGTGCCGCACCTGGAGGAGAGGGGCGCGGATTTTGTCACATATCGGTGAGCAGATATTGTGCGGCCTTGCGGTACAGCCGTGGAAATTGTGCTACAAAGGAGGCTTTTATGGATTTTACCGTATCAGATAAAATGAAGGCGGTACTGGAATTGGTCAACGAGTTTGTGGATAAAGAGCTTATCCCCATGGAAAATGAGTTTCGAAGCAAGGATTTTCGCGACCTTTTGCCGGAGCTTTCAAAGAAACGGGAAATGGTGAAGAAGATGGAATTATGGGGGCCAAATATCCCTCAAGAGCTCGGCGGTATGGGACTTGACCTTATGGAACACGCGCTTGTTTCCGAAGCGCTCGGCCGTTCGCCACTGGGGCACTATGTATTCGGTTGTCAGGCGCCGGATGCGGGTAATATTGAAATTTTGCATCTTCACGGAACTGAAGAACAGAAAAAGGAATATCTTTTGCCGCTTGCGCGCGGCGACATCCGAAGCTGTTTCGCAATGACCGAGGTTGACATGCCGGGTTCCAATCCTGTGATGCTTGAAACTACCGCAGTGAAGGATGGCGAGTACTACGTCATTAATGGGCACAAATGGTACACTACCGCCGCGGACGGCGCGAAGTTTGCCATCTGTATGGCGGTTACAAATCCGGAAGCGCCGCAGTATCTGCAGGCGAGCATGATCATCGTGCCCACCGATACGCCGGGCTTCAATCTGGTGCGCAATATTCCGGTGATGGGACATTCGGGGAGTGATTATTTCAGCCACGGAGAAATTCTCTTCCAGAACTGCCGCGTGCCGCGTACTAATTTGCTTGGTCAGGAAGGGCAGGGATTTGTGATTGCGCAGGAGCTGTTGGGACCAGGACGGATTCATCACTGCAT
>DYLV01000229.1 GCA_020721925.1 Leptospira biflexa | reverse complement strand
AAATATGTCTCTGACAGGAAGCGCGATGCTCACCGACAAAGTGCCGGAGATCGATATTGCGCAATCGCTGAAAACCGCGTACGAGAAGCGGGCCGATTACAAGAACGCGTTGCTGGCGCTGGAAAACAGCACAATGGAACTGGAACTCTATCAGAATCACGCCCTTCCATCTCTCACCGCTGAGGTGAGCGTTTCTTCGATGGGTCAGAGAAGGGATATCCCCGATGCGTACGGCGAAACCTCATCGGCGGAGTACCCCGCGCTTGAGGCAAAACTTCGCATGACATATCCACTCTACGATCTGGAGCAGAAAACCAACGAGCGCGATGCGCGTTTTAAGGTTGAGAAAGCGAAGCTCCAGCTTGAAAAATATAAGCGCGTAGTGCGCGACGATGTAGTCGCAAAGCACGAGCACATCAAGACGTATCATGAATTGTATCGGAAAGCGCAGGAAGCGCGCAGGCAGTCGGAAATTTATTATAACCGCCTTCTGGCGAACCTTCGAAGAGGGCGTTTTACCGCCGCCGTGGTGAAAAACGGGCTGGATGCGATGGTGGCAACCCGACAGAGGGAGCTTGAAGCCCTTGTGGTGTACAATATTGCGCTCCTGCAGTTCGATATTGCGAAAAACGAACTTTTCGAGAAATACAGGATCGATGTGAATAAATATATTCCAAAATGAAAATACCACAGCGGTCTGTGATGTACAATGAATATCAGGTATCTGCGCGAAGGCGAGGTATGGCATGAAAAGATTTATTGAATTTTTAATGTACCAGAAGCTGCTCATCGGCTTGCTTATGTTGCTGATTCTCCTCAGCGGTTTTTTTACTGCACGCACGATGAACCGTGAAGCTTTTCCCGAAGTGAATTTTGACATGGTGTCCATCCGGACGATCTATCCCGGTGGCTCGCCCGATGATCTTGAACAGCTTGTTACCGTCCCGATTGAAAAAAAGCTCCGTTCCGTTTCGGGCATCGATAAAGTGCGAAGCTACAATATTGAAAACGTTTCCGTGCTTGTTGCATACCTGAAAGAAGATTTAACGAAATCATCAAAGAAAAAGGCCGTGGACGATATTCGCGACGCAGTGGATCTTGTGGAAAACCTTCCTCAGGGAGCGCAGAAGCCGGTTGTGGAAGAAATTACCACTGATACCATGCCCTCAATCGACATTGCGGTGTTCGGAAAAGCGGAGGAGGTGACATACGCCCAGACGCGAGAGGCTGCCGATGATCTGGAGGAATTTTTATACGATATTGAAGGCATTGCGGAGGTTGAAACATTCGGATTTGAATATCAGGAATACCTCATTGAAGTAAACCCGGGTGTTCTGGTGCAATACCGCATCGGAATGAATACGGTCATCAACGCGCTGAAAAACAGAAATGTCGATTTTCCGGGAGGATCGCTTCGCATAGGTGATACGGAATACATTCTGCGCACGAAAGGGCAGTACAAAAGCGCGGAAGAGATACGCAATACGGTGATCATGTCCAACGATACCGGTTATGTGACACGCGTGCGCGACATTGCGAAGGTGAGCGATACCTATGAGGAGCCGAAAGTATTGGAGCGCTTCAACGGGAAGGAGGCGGTTGTTCTTCGCGTATGGCGCCAGTCCGATTCCGACGACATCCGCCTTGTGGATCGCATTAAAAAAGAACTCGTAAATTTCCGGCCTTCGAATGCGGCCAACGTCATTTTAGCGCCATTCAATGATATGAGCCGGTTCACCCGTGAAAGCATCCAGCGCGTGACGACCAATGCCATTCTTGGCTTTATTCTGCTCGGGCTTATCATGCTCCTTCTCATGGGCTGGCGGATGGCGCTTCTGGTGATTTCCTGCATCCCGGCAATTTTCATGATTGCAATCATGATAATGAATAAGCTCGATATTTCCTTTAATGTGATAAGCCTTTTCGCAATGGTGATGGTACTGGGGATGATTGTCGATTTTGGCATCGTGGTGAGCGAGAACACGCATCGCCATCTTGAAGCGGGTTGCTCGAAGCGCGATGCCATTGTGCGCGGGGTTACGGAAGTGTTCTGGCCCGTGACGGTGACGCTGCTGTGCCTTTCGGCCGCATTTATGCCGCTATTATTGCTTTCCGGCCTCATGGGGAAATTCATCTTCGGTATTCCTGTGGTCCTCATCACGTGCCTTACCGCATCGTGGTTAATTGCAATGTTTGTAATGCCTGCGCTGTTGAATTTCTATTCAAAAGAAAAAGGGACTGATTATTGCGATGACACCTCTAAAAGGGATGATCCAAATCTGGAGCGCGGGCTTTTTGGAAGATTCCAGAGGAAATACAAAACCCTCCTTGCGTGGTCCCTCAAACACCGCTATATCACCATTCTGGTGTTGATTGTGTTGCTGGTGGCGGCACAATTATACGGGCGAAAACTAAGCTTTGTCTTCACGCCGCCCGGAGGTGAAGAGCAAATCACCATCCGCACCACTTTGCCGCAGGAGACGAATCTATGGGCAAATCTTCGGGAAATCCAGAAAATTGAGAAGATTATCGCAGAGCTTCCGAAAGATGAGCTCGACAACTATCATAGCACCGTGGGCAAACGCGTCACCACCGCGCTCGATCCGGTTCCAGGCGAAGCCACGTATAAATCCACCATTCGAGTAAATCTCGTTTCGGCGTTGAACCGACAGAGAAGCGCAGACGATATCGCATTTGA
This sequence comes from Leptospira biflexa, assembly GCA_020721925.1. Taxonomy (GTDB): domain Bacteria; phylum Spirochaetota; class UBA4802; order UBA4802; family JAGODF01; genus DYLV01. The sequence continues at coordinate 77 of DYLV01000229.1, read as the reverse complement.
ACTTCGGGAAAAGATAGAAGCAGCCCAGAAAAAAAATCTTATCCGCCAGGATATGATGGTTGAATATCTGGTTGAAC
>DYLV01000228.1 GCA_020721925.1 Leptospira biflexa | reverse complement strand
CAACCAATGAAAAAATTCTTTTTTTGGCGTTAAAATAGTGTTCAAAATCCCGGTGAAAATCGAGATGATCCCGCGTGAGATTGGTAAACGCTGCGATGTCGAAATCGATGTCGTCGGCTCGCGCCAGTTCGAGACCGTGAGAGGATACTTCCATGATGAGGCAATCAACTCCGTCTGCGGCCATCGTGAATACAAGCTCCTGTAAATCACGGGATTCCGGCGTTGTATTGGGCGAAGCCTCCCGCCTTCCCTTCCATCGATAGTCGACGGTGCCGATGACGCCGGGACAAAATCCCGCAGCTTTTGCAATCGATTCAAGCATATAGGTGATCGATGTTTTGCCGTTGGTGCCCGTAATGCCGATCACTCGCATTGCGCGCGAGGGATACCCAAAAAACGCAGCAGAGAGCCTTGAGAGTGCCCTTCTGGTATCATCGGCACCGATGATCGCCATTCCCGACTGTTTGAGTTCGTCAAATTCCGCCAGTCGACTCCGCGACATTACCACAGCCGAGGCGCCGTTTTCGAAAGCCGTTTTGATAAAATCGTGGCCATCCGAAGCAAAGCCCTCTATGGCAACAAAAAGTGAACCATGTCGCACCTTGCGCGAATTATATTCGACCGAAAGCACGGACGTGTGCTCATTTCCGGAAACCAGCTCGAACATGTGTTCCGATTCTTTAAGTAAGCTCCCCACTGTAATCAGCCGACGTGCGCTTTCCATATGAATCACTGTCCTTTTTTTGATGCGATCACCACCTGCATATTAAATGGCGATACTCTTTCCATTCCACGCTGGATGGCGATTTCTTCAACCATATCTATTTTCCTTAGCTTCTCGATCTCATACAAAAGTCTATCGTGCTCCTTGAAAAGCTCCCGCTCTTTTTTGATCCTGTCCCTGCATTCCATACGAATTTTCATCATCGAAATATTCTGCCACACATACAGAATCACAAACAGCATCATCAGAAAAGCCACAAATGCAAAATGAACCGACCCGCCGTTTCGCATCACAATTTCTCCGCTACCCGCAAACGCGCACTGCGCGCGCGTTTATTATGTTCTATTTCCGGGGCGACTGGAACAGCCGGTTTTTTCGTCAGAATTGAAATCCGCGGAACACCCGTACAGCGGCATTGCTCCTCCCGACACGTGCAGCCCCGTGCGGCCCGCCTGAACGCATTCTTCACAATGCGATCCTCCAGGGAATGAAAGGAAATTGCGCAAATCCGTCCTCCCGGCGCAAGAATATCGATTGCCGCCGGCAATGATTTTTCAATCGCCGACAGTTCATCGTTCACCGCGATACGCAGAGCCTGAAACACCCGCGTGGCGGGATGGATATTCTTAACATGATATCGCACAGGAATCGCACGAAGAACTAACTCCGCCAGCTCCCTCGACGTTTCAACGGGCTTTTCCCGCCGCACACGGCATAGAAAACGGGCTATCCTTTTTGCCCAACGCTCCTGACCATAATTGGCAAAGATTTCTGTCAACTCCATTTCTGACGCCCTATTTACAATATCCCGTGCGCAAATGCCGCTTCTTTCGTTTAGGCGCATATCAAGCGGTTCATCATCCCTGAAGCTGAAACCGCGACCGCTTCTTTCAAAATGAAAGGACGATATGCCGAAATCATACACGAATGCGCGAACAGCATCTCTCTTTCCGGAAAGATACTCTTCAATCGCATCAAAATTCGCATTGATGAATTCAATCCTATCGCCGTAGCCGGAAAGGCGCGCCTTCGCAATATTCATAATTTCAAAATCTCGTTCGAAAGCCACAATCTTCACTCCATAAAATTCATCAAGCATGAGCCGGGAATGCCCTCCTTCCCCAAGCGTGCAATCCACAAACACCGCACCGCTTACCGCAACAGGTGTCAGAAAAAAGCGCAGTTCATTCCACATCACAGGAACATGAGAATATTCCATTCAAATCCTCAAAAATCAATCCCGAGGTCAGTATTATGTCGCATTACTTCGCATAGATAGCCATACGCACAGAGTTAAAAACCAAGATCTTTCGCAAACGCGCTGAGCTTGTCACCGCCCGGCTTGTACTGATTGTATGTCTCAGTATCCCAGATTTCTATTCTGTTGTACAGCCCCAGCACCGTAACTTCTTTTTTAATGCCTGCATGCTCCTTCAGGTGAGGCGGTATGATGATTCTCCCCTGTTTATCCAGCTCACAGTCAAACGCACCGCCCACAAAATATCGCATCATCATGGCATTTTGTCCGCCAAACTCCGTCGCGCGAATGAGACGGTTTTTTACAAACTCGGACCAGTCATCTTCACGGTACGCCATAATGTATCTGTCAAATCCATAGGTGACGATGAGCTTGTTGATGATGGCATCCTCCCCGAATGCCTTGCGAAGCTTTATTGGTACCGCCATTCGCCCCTTTTCATCAAGCGAGGGATGATATTCCCCCATAAACATTGGCAGTTCCCCTTCTTATGACGAAATTAAACACTCATCCCCACTTTTCCCCACATCACCACATCATGCGACATAAGTCAAGAAAAAATTGAAAGAAAATGGCAGATATTTATAATTTTTTATGCAGATATTACTATACATGTATTTAGTTATTGATGTGAGAATCTCTAAAACCTATGTTAACAGGAAGTTTCGTTATAGGCTCAATAAATGGGATAAAACTGTTTTCTTTGACGGTATTTTTAAGGAGGAAGGCTACCAATTATTCCGGATCAAACCTGCCACTTCGTGATTCGCGAACAATGCGCTTGAAACGGCTCTGAAAGCGGCAGGT
>DYLV01000227.1 GCA_020721925.1 Leptospira biflexa | reverse complement strand
CCCGCCGCTTCTCTGAAAGGGCCATAAAAGGCCGATGCGTATTTCGCCGCATACGACAGGATGGGAATTTCAGAAAAACCGTTATGGTCTAACGCGGCCCGGATTGCATGCACACGCCCATCCATCATATCGGAAGGAGCCACCACATCAGCTCCCGCGGCGGCATGAGATAGCGCGGTGCGCGCCAAAAGCTCAATGGTCGGGTCATTTTGCACTTTGCTGTCTTTAACAATGCCGCAATGGCCGTGGTTTGTGTATTCGCAAAGGCATACATCGGTGATGATACAAATCTGTGGGCATTCTTTTTTCAGCGCACGCACCGCACGCTGAACTATGCCCTTCTCATCGTAGGCACCGCTCGCTTTCTCGTCTTTCTCAGCGGGAATCCCGAAAAGGATGAGCGCCCTTATTCCCGCCTCAAAATCGCGCACCGCGTCTTTCAGAAAATTTTCCACCGACACACGCTGTATGCCCGGCATCGATGGAATGTCCTGACGGATATTCGCGCCTTCCATCACAAAATGCGGCATGATAAGCTTTCCGGGGGACGGAATCGTCTCCGCACAAAGATCGCGCAAAACCTCTGTTGCCCGAAGCCGCCTTGGCCTAATGCTATCGTTCACGCAGTGCACCTCCCTATTTAGTCACTCACCACATAGGTGCATGGCAATAATAAACGCAAGAATTAATTCATCAATTCAAATAGCGTCGTTGCAGTAAATAATTGACAAAATCCGCAACCCAATTATTGTGATATTGTAAATATGTTCTTGATTTTGCATTGTGTTATTGTTATTTTTATAGTGCGGCATGGCGTGTAGAACAGTTCTTTTATAAGGATGGCACAGGCGAAATGGAAAAACCTCGACAATTCAGCGAGACAATTACCATTCGCAATCTTAAAGATACCGATTTCCGCGCGCTTTTGGAAATGTACCAGCATTTTCAGCCGAAAAACTACATTATGGGACTGCCTCCTCCAATTGAACCCCTGCAGGTGGAGTGGTTGAAAAACCTCCTTCATGAAAAGCTCAATATTATCGCAACCGATGGAGTCAAAGTGGTAGGTCATGCGGCTATCATCGATGTGCCGGGTGCTGATTTCTGCGAGCTTATCATCTTCGTGCATCAGGACTATCGCGGCATTGGGCTGGGGAAAAAGCTCACCGAAGCAATTTGCCAGAGAGCACTGATTCTCGGCAAAAAGAAAATCTGGCTCATGGTTGAAAGCAAAAACACCATCGCCATAAAAATATATTACAACATCGGCTTCCGTGTTACGAAAATGTACGGTGATGTGTACGAAATGGAATTGGATATGGACACGCCCGCGGAATCCTTAAGTCTCTGAGACTACAGGTTCGCTCTGGCACCGTGCTCACTCATCGTACGCTGAATGATTCCTTCAAGTACCAGTTTTTCCGTAACCGTGAATCCTCTCGCATCAATTCGGGGAAGGTGCATCATAAATGAAATGCTGTCTAAAATATTGCCGACATCTCCCCGCATAATGGCACCAAGCCGTTTTCGTTGCTCCTCGCTGAGAAAATATATCACCGACTCCGCCCGCTGAATTGAAAAATTGAAAAGCACCGCATCGATCCGGTCAATCGGCAGATCAAAGGAAAGCCCGCGCCCGAAAAGGCCGCGCGTATAATAGCGGACCACACCTCGACCGATTTCGATCACATACACACGTCTGATGCTGTAAACAAGGTAAAACACAGTATATAACGTCAGAGCAAGCCCCACGAAAAGAGCAACATAATACCCAATTGTAAATTTTCGCATCCATCCAGTGATGCTGAAAAGTATTAGCACAAACGCAAAAATTGCGGCGTAACCGACAATTTGAAAAGAAAAAGAAACACGCGGTTTCCATTCAATCACCGAAATGCCGTTTTTCTCAAAACAATTGATGCCATCCAGTGTACCACTACCACTGACTGGCGTGCCGGATGGCGCGGATTGCAGCGGTACATAATGCATAAGTTTCGATACCACTTCCTCGGCTTTTGCCCTGTCCGCAAATATCGCGAGCGTCCATACCGCGCCGTCTTTTTTCTCCATTTCTACGGTAAAATAGACGTTTTCCTGCCGGGCAATGCCGACATGAAAATTCGAAATCTCCCCATAGGGGATTGTGGACTCGGCGCCTTTTTGTTCAATTATCCGAAGCTGTGCCCGTGCATTGTCGAATATCAATTGTTCCGGATACTGCCGGTTCATCAGGAGCAGAAGCGCACCGCAGAGTAAAAAAAGCCCTAACCCGATGAAAAACATTCCACCCGCCATGGACTCACCCGCTATTGCGCAAAGAATCCCGCTCAATAAAAAAGGGATGCTCATGCACAATAACACAACAGCAATAACCGTAGAACCAGTTTTTCGCAATTTCAGAACAATATCCCCGCCGGGCGTTTCAGGAAATATGATGTGGTACATCGCAAACCCCCTCCCTGTTGTCTGACTGATACATTGCGCGTATTTTTTCACTGCCTGCGAAATAATTTTTTTATCATTTCCCAGATTTTTTTTATCATTCGCTTTAACCAGAGAATGAACTTTTCTAATCCCTTCGCTTCGAGATACCGCTTTTTGTCAAAATATCGCCGGATTTCCTCATCGGTAAAATCTTTGCGCGTGATATTTTCCTCTGCCTCGATTCTAAGCTTTTCGATTTCCGTAGCCGGGTGTAATATTGTGCACTCAATTTCTTCCCACCCAAGAAGCTTCACGGCTTGCAATCTCCGATATCCCGCCAGAAGCTTTTTATCGGAAGTGATGGTGATGGGATTGATGAGACCCAGGC
>DYLV01000226.1 GCA_020721925.1 Leptospira biflexa | reverse complement strand
ATCGGCAAACGAAAAAGAGAAATCGCCCCGATGAGGCATGCTCCGATAAAAATCATCGAGGTGGCAACTTTTCTCTGTAAAAACCATTCAATCATGACGATCTCATTTTCCCCCCGGTGCAACGCCTTTTACTGCATGGGCATTTTTCGCAACGATGACATCGCCGCTGCAAAGTCCTTCCCGCACTTCAACTTTGCCGTTGAAATCCCTGCCGATTTTAACCTTCTGCTTCAGCACAATGTCTTTTTTCGCAATGAGAACCTCGCCCTCGGCGTCGCTTCGGGATACAAGCGCTTCGGGAGGGATGAGGATGGCATTCGATTTTTTTTCGATGATGATCTTCGCGCGGGCGAACATTCCGGGCAGAAGGCGCATTCCCGGATTTGCAACGAGCGCCTTGATTTCAAATGTCCTGGTCTTTGAATCGAGAACAGGGGTGATGCGCGCGATTTTTCCGTGGAAGACTTCATTGCCGAAAGCATCGGCCGTAAACGTGACCTCCTGCCCTTCGCGTAATATCTTCGAATCGGTTTCGCCAATGTTGAGCGACAGGAACACTTTCGAGATATCCATAACCGTGGCGATGATGGAATCGGTTTTGACTATTTCGCCTGTTTCCATATTTTTGAGTGCGACGACGCCCGTAAGAGGCGAACGGATATAGGTTTCATCAATGAGCGTGCGGGTCGATGCAATGACCTGTTTCACCTGGTTAATCTTCGAAAGAGCGGCGTCCGTCTCGGCTTTTTCAATCTTGGTGTTGATAGCTCTGAAAAGCTCAAGCTTCGCTTTCTCCGATTTTGGAAGAGCAAATCCTGCGGCAATGATGTCGGAATCCCGAAATCCGACTTCCTGAATTTCGAGATCGGCTTTCGCGTTGAGATAGCGCGTGTAGTGGGTGGTGTGCTGTGCCTTCACCGCCTCATATTCGCTTTCGCTGATCCCGCCTACTTTGAAAAGCGCAGCCTTATTGTTGAGCGTGCGCGTCATGTTTTCATAGGTGATTTTTTTATCGTACACCTCTGCGCGCGCTTTTCGAATCTGCGCCAATTTAATTTCAATTGCTTTGAGTGCGTTTTCGAGCTTTGCTTTTGCAAGCTCATACGATTTTATGGCGATGTCGAGCTCCGACTGCTGCTCTTTGAGAGTGAGCTCAAGAGTCAGCCGCTCGATTTCGGCGATGAGCTGGCCTTTTGACACGCGCGAGCCTTCGCGGATGTAGAGCTTATCAAGACGCCCCTGCACTTTTGATGATATGTTGACCTTTTCTTCATAGACAATCTGTCCGAGCGCATCGATGGAAAAAATTGCTTCGACCGGCTCAATTTTCAGATATTCCGGTGCAATTTTTCCGCTCTCATCCTCCAGACGGGTCTGTGCACCGGAAAAGTGCTGCGCAATGAGATGCACGGTTCTATAGCCTGCAAGCAGAGCAATGGCGAAGATGAGCGCAGCGAGGGTGGCTTTCTTTCTGTCGGCGATGAGAGAACGAATAGCGGATGTAAAAAATGATGTGTTGTTCGTGAAAAAATTATTGTTCATTGGAGTGCTCCTTCACACTTTTTCGCATAGAAAGTCTGAAAAATCCAATATCCACACCTGATGCAAGCTCAAGAGAAAATGACGCGGTGAGATAGTTGACGAGTGAGGCTAAATGTGCCACTGCAGCTTCCCCGCGATCGATTTCTTTTTTTACCAGGTCGTAACGGCGGGATTCGCCCATGTTTGCCTTGAGCCGCTCGATTTGAAGGAAAGAATCGTAGAGTTCAAGTTGGCGTTTTGAGATTTCGATCATTTTCCATGAGTTTTTGAGCGCCGAAACGAGCGAGGAAACTTCGAGCGCAATTTCCCTTCGGATATGTTTTTTCTTTTCGGCGGCTGTTTTATACTGCACGGTGCTTTCTGCGATTGCACGGCGGTATGACATCGAATCGAGCAGGCTTGCGGAGGACGAGTTTGAAATAGACTTGCTGTTACCGTTGCCGCTTTCGCTGTAACCAGAGTTGAGCGAACCCGAGTTCCCGAACAACGCGGAAGAAACCTGCACGGTCATGCCCCATCCCTTTTCCCGTGGAAAAAAGGCATCGTCTGTGAGATTGTAGTTCAAGCCGAGAGAGAAATTTGGAAGGTAGTAATGTTCGCTCATCTTGAGAGCAGTCTTTGCAAGTTTGTATTCGACATCGACGCTTTCAATCTCCTTGCGGTTTTTAAGCGCAAGTGATATCAGCAAATCCTCATCGATGCGCCCTTCGGGTGAAAAAAGAGAAAAATCTTTTTCAATGTCCCCTTTGACGGCAATTGGGGCGCTGCGTTCAATTTTTAAAAGAAGCTTGAACTGATTGACGCGCTGGATGTATTCATTTTTCGCTTTCTCAACGTTTAGCTCCATCTCCTTAACCTTCGCTTCGATGGCGAGCGCATCGAGTTTGGTGGCGTCTCCCAGCGCAAGCTCCTTCTGAATAAATGAAAGCTGCATTTTGCCCTGGGAAAGCGTGAGTTCGTGAATGGTGATCGTATCGCGCGATTGAAGGACTCCCAGATACGCTTTTGTGATTGAGGCGATGAAATTGTTAAGCTGCACTCTGTATTCGTTTGCGGCAAGAATGGATTTCAGGCGCGCGGTGTCGAACGCGAGTTTCTTTCTGCCACCATCGTAGATGGTGATGATTGAATCGATGCCGAGCCGGTGCTGGCGAGAGTCGGGGGCGCGTTCGCGGACCTCTTCGGTCTGCAAGTAGGAAAGCGTGAGAGTGGGGAAGAAATCGCGCCAGCTTTCGCGAACGGCAAGGTCGTTAATTTTTTTCTGCGCTTTTATTGCCTTAAGTTCGAAGTTGTTG
>DYLV01000225.1 GCA_020721925.1 Leptospira biflexa | reverse complement strand
GATTGTACGTTCCGGGGGCTAAGATGATCATCAAAGCCCCCGGAACGTACAATCACTCCCTCATGGTTGCCAACATGGCCGAGGCGGCATGTAAAGAGATAGGGGCGAACCATATGCTGGCAAGGGTGGGAGGGTATTATCACGATATTGGTAAAATTCCAGATTCGGGGATGTATATTGAAAATAAAATAACGGATAAACGGGCACGAACATTGGGGCCAACAGAGTATGCCAGGTTGATCATTTCGCATGTCTCAAATGGAGTGAGAATTGCCGAAAAAGATGGTCTTCCAGAATCCATTATTGATTTTATTAAAAAACATCACGGCGAAAGCACCATGACCTATTTTTATCATCAGGCGCTTGAACAGTCCGATCAGGCTACGGCCGCGGAAAAGATCCGCAAGAGAGATTTTCAGTATCCCGGCCCGAAGCCATCCACACAGGAGGTGGCAGTAGTGATGCTTGCCGATGCAATTGAGGCGGCATCCCGATCCCTTCAGGAGCCAACCGCTGAAAAGCTCAAAGGGCTTGTAAGCAAAATTGTGTATAATAAGCTCAATGAAGGTGAACTTGAAAACGCAAATCTCACCATGTCCGATTTGAAAAAAGTTCAGAGAGCATTTCTCCGAATTTTGAATGGCATTTATCATACACGCATAGAATACCCCACGAAGAGCGAGGTGGAATATCTGGAAAACCGCGTACTTGGCAAGGATGACGATGATGAGGATTATTAATGTCTATCGGGAGGGGGGCATTCGATTTCCTTTCAAAGGGGTTCGCAAGAAAGACATTATGCGGGATGCTGAAATAATTGCCCGCGTGCTTGAGCTGAAAAATACTTCAATATCAATAATTATTCTTGATAACAACGCAATAAGAAGAATTAATAATCGATACCGGAAAAAAAACAGCCCCACCGATGTTATTTCCTTCGCGGAGCGGGATATGCCCTTCCCTCGGGCAGATGCCGTGAAGCATCTGGGCGATGTGTATATTTCACTTGAGCGGGCATGGCAGCAATATCGCGATTATTCCGAAAGCTTTCGAGAAGAAGTGAGACGATTGCTTGTGCATGGCATTTTGCATCTTATGGGTTACGACCATGAAAAATCGATGAGGGAAGAAAGGAAAATGGAAAAAAAAGAGGAATGGCTAATAAAAAAATTATTGACCAGCGAGGAATAATTAGACTTTCCGGCGTAACCTGCCACCCATTCCGGGAAATACCTGCCACTTTCAGAGCCGTTTTACGCGCATTTTTTAGCGAATCACGAAATGGCAGGTTACGCCGGAATCAGTGGTGGTTTCAGAGCGGGATTTCTCCCGTAGATTTTTTACTTTTGCGCCGGGCGCTTTTTGGACCTCCTGTCGGTGCGTACTATGTGTATCAATGAAGCAATCCCTTTTTTCAAGGAGGAGGTATGGGTTATAGCCCCTTTGAAATTTTCTCCAGAAGCGCGTGTTTGTATTCCTCAATTTTTTCTTGAAGCAATTTCTTTTTTTCATCGAGGGATGTGGTATCGACTTTTTCTTTCGCACTGAAATAAAACTTGATTTTCGGTTCAGTGCCCGAAGGGCGCATGGTGATTTTGCTTCCATCTTCGAGAAAAAACTGCAACACGTCGGATGCGGGAAGACCTTCAAGCGGTGTGACGGTGCCCGTCTCAATATTTTTCTCGGTGAGATTTTTTATATCATGAAGAAAACGCACGTTCCTTCCCGCGAATTCCGATGGCGGTGTCTTCCTGAACGATTCCATAATGCGGCTGATCTGCTCCATCCCTTCAATGCCTTTAAGCGTGAGCGAATGCAAATCTTCCCAATACAGATGATAGGTAGTATAGATTTCATCCAGAAAATCCGAGAGGGTGCGCCCCTGTCTTCCAAGATAATCGGCCATTTCGGCGAAGAAATAGCAGGCGCTTATGGCATCCTTATCGCGAACAAAATCAATGGGAAGATAACCATAGCTCTCTTCCCCGCCGAAAACGAAATGCGCGCCCTTTTCATCTAATGATTTCATCTTCATCGCGATCCATTTAAAGCCCGTGAGAACGTTTATCACCGCGCATCCGAAATCATGTGCGATTTCATCCTGCAGATCGGTGGTTACAATTGTCTTGATTACCGTTGAGCCTTTCGGAAGCTTTTTCGATTCGGAAATCCTCTTGAGAATATAATATTCGAGCATGGTGCCAATCTGGTTCCCGTTGATGAGCACGTAATCTCCGCCTCTGTCTTTAAACCCAACGCCCATGCGGTCCGCATCTGGATCGGTGGCAAGGATAATGTCGGCATCAACTTTTCTTGCCAGATCGAGCGACATCTGCATGGCGGCTTTCTCTTCCGGGTTGGGATATTCCACGGTTGGGAAGTTTCCATCGGGCACAGACTGTTCTTTTACCGGGTGCACATTAGTAAACCCGAAGTGAGAAAGAATGCGGGGTATGATTTTATAGCCTGTTCCGTGAAGCGGTGAATAGACGATTCGCACATCGGAAGGGCTTTTTGGGCGAAAGGTTTTTTCCTCAAGTTTGGCAATATAGGCGGCGATGATGTCGTCGCCTATAATAGTGATGAGGCCCGATTTTATGCCTTCTTCGAAAGGAATTTTTTTTATGTCGAGAATCGATTGTATGCGTTTTACCTCTCCGATGATTTCTTTATCCTGCGGAGACACCACCTGGCCGCCGTCGTCCCAGTACACCTTAAAGCCGTTATATTCCGGCGGGTTGTGGCTTGCCGTGATGACAGCACCCGAAACGGCTTTAAGATGCCGGATGGCGAAAGAGCATATCGGAGTTGGTGCAATATCGTCGAATATGAAGGCGCGTATGCCGTTTCCCG
>DYLV01000224.1 GCA_020721925.1 Leptospira biflexa | reverse complement strand
TGCGGGCTACGATAAGCGATTATTCAGAAGTGGGCGAGTGGTCGCTAATCGCTGAAGGCGCCCTGGTCACTCGCAAGCAAATTATTCCAGCGGGTAAAATTTATGCAGGAGTGCCCGCTAAAGAGCTCGGCGACTTGAAAGAGCACAACCGTCAGGAATGGGAACTCGCAAAGCAGATTTATGTCGATCTGGCAAAGAGATACAGCGAGGAATGCATTCAGCAAAAAGCGTGATGGAAATAAACAAATGTTTTGCATACAATATTCGTGATAATCTATCATGATGAGAATTGCATGTAGTATTTTCATAATTGGCTTTTTCGGTTTTATTGCAACAGCTGCACCCGGCATTCCCGACGATTTCAGCTCATCTTTCATTGAAGCTGCGTCGAAAAACAGCGCTTCAGTTGTCAATATCATCACATATAAATCTGAAAGTAGAAAAAAATCGGCTGCAATCTCGAAGACGGGCTACGGATCCGGAACTATAATCACGAAAAGCGGATACATTGTCACCAATTATCATGTGGTGAGGAAAGGAAACAGATATCAGATTATCCTCTCCGATGGCAGAGAAATGGAACCGGCCGTCTTTCCGAATGGCGACTATTTTATCGCCGACAATAAAACCGATCTGGCATTGATGAAAATTGACGGCGCTGCGGTCAACCTTACACCCGCTGATTTTGGCGATTCGGACTCAATTGCGCCAGGCCAGTGGGTACTTGCGATCGGCAATCCGTATGGCCTCCGACAATCCATCACCGCGGGTATCGTCTCATCAACAGGGCGAAGCGATGTCGGTTTTACCGATATTGAAGATTTTATTCAAACCGACGTCCCCATCAATCCTGGCAACTCAGGAGGTCCTTTGATCGATCTTGCAGGGAAGGTCATTGGTATTAACACGGCCATACGCACAGTCTCAGGCGGTTATCAGGGAATAAGCTTTGCCATTCCATCGAACATCGTCAGCAGAGTCTGCCGCGATCTCATCCGTTTTGGCCGTGTGAAACGGGGATGGCTTGGTTTTCTTGCACGGGAAAAAAGGCGCGATATCGGCGCCGAAAAGAAAACAGTTGAAATCCTTTCGGTAATTAAAGATTCGCCGGCGCAAGTTGCCGGCTTTGAGCCGGGAGACCATATTCGAGAAGTGAACGGCAAGGAAATTACCTCGCTGGGTAGCCTTGTTAAGCTGGTGAGCAACACACCGATCGGCTCCACGCTTAAAATAACGGTAGCACGGGAAGGACACCTCATCGATATTTCCATGAAACTCAGAGAAAAAATCATCTACCAAAAAATTCGAAACCAGATCACCCATCTGTATCGACGATACGGAATCGAACTTGACGAAAACGCGCTCACCGGAGAAACATTCGTTTCGTATGTATTACCAATGCGGGAAGGCTATCACAATGGGCTGAAAAAAGGAGATATTGTGCTTTCTCTTAACGGCAAAAAAATCTATTCGATGGAACGCTTTCTGAAAATATACGAAAAATCCGGCAAAACAATTAATAAGATCGAACTTTTGCGCAGCACCACCCATTTTTCGGTTGAATTCATACACGACCTGGACAGGGAATGAGATATGTTCGACTCGAAAATCATCATACCCTGGAAAATAGCGGCGCTGGCGCTTGTTGCGGCAATGGCCGGCATGGCTTCCGCTCCGGTATCGGCAGTTGAAAGCTCTCCGTTGCGGATGGAGGATATTTTTCACGAATTGATGGCCAGCGAGCCTATTGTACGAGATCAGATGCTGGAACGCAAAGAGGGTATCCCTGTATCCGGAAAAGCATATTTCAAGTCCGCAGGGGAATATCCCCGACACGATCGTCGTTTTAGAATCATCGCCATATCCCATGAAGAACAATTTGGTGCAATATACTATCTCTTTACAAATAATAAAAATTTTTTCAGAAGGCTGAAAGAAGGAAATGTGTTTGAATTCAAAGGAAAATTGATGATTGCTACACCAACCAATCTCGATAAGGACGAGTATATTTTTGATATCGTGCTCGATGAATGAATTAAAGCCGTTATGGCAATAATATACTTTAAGGAGAAGTATTGAGATGAAAAAGCTGTTTTTCCCAATTATTTCCATTTTTTTGATCACACACGGTTTCTGCGGCAACAGCGGAAAAATTGCCTTTGAAGAAACACGGTTTGATTTCGGCAAAGTATTCATCAAGCAGAAGGTTAGCCATGTTTTCGTATTTTCCAATATTGGAGCAAACCCTCTCGAAATTACAAAGATAGAAGCCCCGTGCGGATGCACCTCAACCCTTTTAAGCAAGAAAATAATCAATGCGGGCGAAAAAGGAAAGCTCGAAGTAACGTTAAATACGGGCACCATTCCCATGACACTTGTGCGAAGGGTCTATGTGCACACCAGCGATCCCGAAGCATCGGTGGTAAAGTTGATTGTAAAGGCGAACGTGCAGGGTAAATAATGCGTTTCCGCACCACACTGCCGGGTCTTCCCCTGCCCTACGGCGCAACGCTCGATGATCACGGCGCACAGTTTTCAATATTCAGCCGTCATGCAAAACAAGTAGTGCTTGTGCTCTTCCAGAGCTTTGATCCAAACGACCACGGCATAGAAATTCCTCTGGATCCCCGGATAAACCGCACGGGCGACATCTGGCATATCTGGGTGGAAGGCGTGCAAGAAGGGCAGCTCTACGGCTATCGTATCGATGGCGAGTACCGTCCGTCAGATGGTCTTCGCTATAATCGGCATAAACTCCTGGTTGATCCCTATGCCCGTGCGGTCACCGGAAATTTCGAATGGAAGCTATCTGACGCACGGGGCTATGATCCAACTGCCCCCGAAGGTGCCGATAGTTTCTCCTCAAT
>DYLV01000223.1 GCA_020721925.1 Leptospira biflexa | reverse complement strand
TATAGAAAATATCCCGACATGGCGCATCTGGTGGGGAGTACCGCCGGATTTGGAGCTATTGCTCACAAAATAACCCATCCCAAAAACAAAAATCCGCACCTCTCATTCCTCATCCCACAGATGAGAGAGTGTATCCTTTTCTCTCTTCCTTAAATACAGCTATAAAAATTGCCCTTGAATTACACGAGAAGACTTTCCGGAATGTCTAATCCGATTTTGTCTTTAATCGCATGTGGGTAACGACTTCGGCTTTTTCACTCGCATAAAATTGACATAGTTTTTTGTTGGTATTTTTTTTCTCACTGTTTATTTTTCTGAGGCTTTACCAACGCCATGTGACATGGCAGGTAGTTTCATCTAAACTAAGCACATTAAATTCGATCGTTTTATAACATGTTTTGTTCTTTGTAGATACGCTTGGATAGGAATAACGAAAACTTTTAGGCGTGCGTAGGTTTTTCGTTTGTAATATCATCCTATAGATATGTATAGGATTCGATTCACACTTTTAATCGCAAAAATCTGTAGCACAAAAACATAATTTTAGAGATTAAACACTTCCGAAAGCGAGCTCAACTGAAGCACATTCATCACTTGCGAGCTGACCTTGGTTATTTTGAAATTTTTACCCTTTTTTTTCTGCAACTTCATAAGACTGATGAGAACACCGACTCCAGAAGAATCTATATAATCTACATTGGAGAGATCGAGTTCGACATCCTTGTCCACATTTTGACCGATTTCGAAGAGTTTTTCCTTGAACTCTTTGATTGTCATCATTTCAATGTCGCCCACCACGACAATGCTTACGGCATTTCCACTCTCTTTTACTTCAATCTTCATAATATTCCCAACCTGCTATGCGCCAGAATTATATCCGCCCTTCTTAAATAAAAGAAGTTTAATATAAGTACTATTTAGACCATTTATACGTCAAATATTTATTTGTTCAATAAAAAAATTTTTTTCTCAAATATTTGTTGACGCAGGGAAAATACCGTCCATAGTAACTGAAATCGAAACGGAAAGGGCAATATTCCTATGAACACGTGCAAATCCCGAATAAATCGCTTGTCGGCTTCTGTACTCATACTATTATTCCTTTCATCGGCATCCCTTCTGTATGCTGATCGACATTCTGAATCCGAGGTAAAAAAATTATTAAGCGAAGTCGAGGCGAGTTTTAATAACTATATCAGCGCGGGCGTTACTGATTATGCACCATTGGAAACCCAAAGAGCACGAAAATACCTTGAATCCGCAAAAAAAATGCTTCTGCAGGATGAACGAGACATGGCATTTTATGAGTTAAAAAAAGTCGCGGCGCATTTCCGGCTTTTCGATGAGAAGAGGAAAATGGTAAACGCAGAACTTGAACTTGATCACGCGGTAAAGAGCACCAAATAATTTTCTATGCAAACATTAAACAAAATCAATCATTCATCTGCCAGTGCTTTTTCAATAGCACTTTTCACGTTTGCATGTACTGTTATTTTCATGATATCTATTGTACCTGCATGGTCAGCCGAGCGATCTGAAGCAAAAGCCGATATTTCCGCCGCTCAGAAAGCGTTTGATTCGCTGGATAAGAGTTCCCTCCTGAAAAGATTCATTCCTCACAAAGAGTACTACAGCGCCCGCGTATATCTCGATACCGCCCAATATCAGTTTTCTGAAGAACGCGATTATTCAAACGCGTCATATTTTGCCGTTATGGCTCTGATTGAAGCAGAAACATCCTTTGTTATTGCCCGCACCAGGTTTGCCCGGTACAACAAGTTGAAAGTCGAACGCAAATATTATTCGGAGATTGCGCGTGCACCGGTCCGTCCTTCTTCCCTCAAACTTGCCATGAAAGAATGCGGTTTCTACAAGGAGGAAAACCAATACAAAAGAATTTTTATCGATTCTCAGCTTTTCACACACGACTTTCTTGCACTTTCCGAGCAGGGCAAAAAGCGTCTTGATTTGGTCGCACAGGCATTGAAACTTGCGCGGCGCATTACATTCAATATCGCTGCATTCACGCCCGAATCGGGCGATGCAGTAGCCTCAGCGGCAAAGAAAGCCGCCATGGTTGAAGGTTATTTAAAATCGCAGAAAGGACTCGCCAACGTAAAATTTACAACCGAAGCAATGAATAAAACAGATGGTCTTGTTATTGGTGGCGAACTGTACCATGCGAGCGGTATTGAGTGTACTATCACCGGCATACCTTAAGCGGTACAGATATATTTTACCTTATGTGTAGCTTTTGTTTGCATATATGTCGAGAATCACCATCTGCGGATAGCGCCTCCCATTAAAACTTGCCGCTTCCATGCGATACACGAGATCTACCACCTGTGCCGATGCATAACGCTCCATAATATCTCCCATATTCCACCCTACTGCTTCTGCGTCAAGATTGTCTTTGAAGAGATATTTTCCGTGCCTGCCGTCGGCACCGATTCGGAGGAATTTCCGGATCACCGCACCCCTGGTAAGAAAAACTGGTTCTTCGTTGTCTTTCCCCGTTGGTTCCAGAAGCTCCAAACTCTCAGCGGCTTCAATTGTAACATCGCTTATATCGAGCACGCAGTCAACTGGATCCATCGGCAATTCGTAACTGCTTTCTGACACCGCGGATGTGATGTGTGAAATCGCCTCATCGAGTTTTTGCTCTTCGATGGTGAACCCGAATGCCTGCGCATGGCCTCCAATTTTTTCAAATAGCGGTGCGAGATATGATATTTTCGAAAAAAAATCATAATTGCCTCTCACTCTACCACTTCCTTTTACCACGCCGTTTTCATCAGGTCTGGAAACAACGATGACAGGTTTTCTCAACACATCCGAAACACGGTTTGCAATCAACCCGATCACTCCTT
>DYLV01000222.1 GCA_020721925.1 Leptospira biflexa | reverse complement strand
AAAGCCAGGACGATCCCGGCCTCAAGCTGCCCTCCGGACATGCCGATACCTACCGGGTATCGTTCCAGCCTTCTTCCGTGATCCGCGAGGACATTAAGCGACTACGAAGCTTTTTCGATGGCTCAAGGTCAGCGCCAGAACAATCGTCGGTGCAGAAAAAACCTCTCGTCATGATTGATGACCATAAAGACAACTTAACGCCATTCGATAATACAGAAAAAATGCCGGGGAAGAAACATGCTATTTGGCAGGCCATGCTGGAATGCTCAAACGATCAAAGAGAGAATATTTCTTGGGGGAATGTCTATTCATGGATTGACATTTGCAAAAAAGCAGGATTGCCTTTTTCAGACGATGCCTGGGATTGGCAGGAGTACTACCATTATAGCGAATTCACTAATAAATTGTGGGAAAGTTCAGCAGAAAGCGCTCAGGAAACAGATAGCAGCGAACATGTCATCCTTCTTGACTTCCTGTTTTCCGAGAAGGTTGGAGAGGAAAAATTCGGCACAACACTCATCAAGGAATTGATCGCTCCGATTGAAAACTCGAAAGATCATGGGCACCTACAACACATCATTGACCGAGGTCCTTTTGCGGTGTTTTTCATTTCATCCTTCACCTGGGCCGTCTGGGACAAACTGAATGAGGGTTCTTTCCCTCTCCATTCCGGAAGCCTTTTCGTTGATTTGGGCCAGGATCCGGTCTGCTTTCCGGAAATGTTCGTAAAAAAGCTCCTCCAGTTTCTTGTATCCCGGGAAACCCGCCCTCTGATGAATGCCCTGGAGACCGTGGAAAAGGCCGAAGATGCCTTGCTGGCATCGCTGGATTCAAACAATAATCAACCCACAGCAAGAAAACAGGCATCAAATGCCTACCTCTGGACAGGCATTATCGCTGCCTATATCAAAGAGATCGAGGAGTTGAAAAAAAAATGCCTGCTTGGCGCAGAGACGCCTGTGGTGAAACTGGCTGACGAAATCGTCAAGTCACCAATGGCCAGCATCAATTTCTGCCTGGAGAGATATCTGTTTGCCAGCCCTGAAGATTGCCGGGTGATTTACAGCGAACTGAAGGAAAGATGGCCGCTATATGTCTTACGAGAACATTTTGTCAATAGTAAAGATGAGTTGGTGCGAAAGGTCAATGACTTACGCGGCCAAATCAAACAAGATCTTATGACCCTTATGGATAAGTTTTGATATGGAATCCCCATCAGGTGCAGGCATACCTCGGCAACGGAAGTGCCATTTTTGCCGTGACTGGGAACATGTTGATCCAAATATATTCAAAGTTCCGTCAGAGATTGTCGGGCAAAGCGACTGGCAGGCGGAATGGGGGAAAAACAATTTCAGCATCATCGGCCCGGCAGAGGACGGAGGCGGAAGCGATAATGAACAGGCAAGTAATAATGCCGCAGACTCGGCAGCTACCGGCGACATAACTGCTTTTTCCTTCCGCCGATACCTGACCTTGTATTGTGACAACCACACAGCCAATATTGCAGCGATCAGGGCATTGTATGGCCGACCTGGTAAGAACGAAGAAACAGCTAAAAAAATCTTTCAATATTTTCTTGCCGAAGAATTCGTTTTTTTTAAGGGGTCGCCCAATGCTTCCAGTGTGTGGAATGCCCTGTTTAACGATCCCTTTCTCTTTTATTTGAGGGCGTATTACCGGTACGATAAAATTTGCGAAAAAGACAAAAAAGACACCTGTACCGACATCTACAGCGGTAATCAACGTTTTAATATTGCGGTAAGATATGCGGAAACTCTTATAGGGGAAGGTGGCGATACATATTTTGATCTTTGGCACAGACAAATCAAGGCATCGGGCACCGAAACAACCGGAGGATCAAAGGTTGGTGCTAGGAGAGAGGGATGGTTTAAAAATCTTCTGGTATCTAATGACACAGACATCGAAGTCGCAGTGAAAAAAGCAATTAAGTCTGCCAGAGATATATGCTCCGAAGCCCAAAAGGAAGACCAAAAGAAAGAACTTGACTATTTAACAGCCCAGGCAATAACCTGGTTTGTTTCCCGCCACAATAGAGGCGCTGCCAAAGAAATAGAGATATTGTCATCCGGGCGCCCACCATGGTGGTATCTCCATGAGAGATACGTTATGGGGATTATCGCTTTCGCAGTTATCTTTTTGTGCTCTGACTTTTTCCCTCGGGAGTCTTATTTCCTTTTGAATGCCTTTTTTGTTGCCTGCGCTTTTTTTGTTGCCTACACTTTATGTCAAAACTGGAAAAATCATAATCTACATATTCTAATCGGTATTGTGATCGGGCATTTTTTCCTGGCCCAGGCCGATGTGTTGCTCAAGAATCTTGTTTTAATGCCATGGGTTCAGGAGACATATCCTCGTGTTATTATTGTTGACATTGTTCTGCTTGCTCTGATTTATATGTATTTCCATAAAACGATATGGCATAAACTTTCTCTCTTCGAAAATGATATCATCATCTATGCTCGTTCACTAAAAGTTGTTTGGTATTCCATTTCAATTTCGGTGACGGCCGGCTTGTTTTTTTTCCCGCTATTGAAATATGCATACTCAATAATATCTAAGGAAAAATCTTTAGATCTTTTCAACCAGACAATTCCAATCCTCGGGTTCTTTCACTGGTCAGTGCTGGCTGTTTTCGTCGGCATATTCTTTCAGATGTTCTGGAAAGATTGATTGCGTTTATCACCGGTTTTCGCAGACGCATTTGGGTAATTCAGCCAGTCCAACTTGGCGGCATTGGTTGAAATAACTTCATGAATTGACGTCATTTTTCGCCGCCCTATATTTAGCAATCCTTCTTTTGGGCAGTCTGACTTCACGGATGTTATTTGAGATTTTTCCCTTCAGAGGAATCGCCT
>DYLV01000221.1 GCA_020721925.1 Leptospira biflexa | reverse complement strand
GCTCGCCGATGTACACCCGCGATTTCGCTACTTCTGTTTTGCGATACACCGCCTGTGATGATCGCTCCCCGCGGGGCGTTTTCGGATGCATTGCCCCCTGAATTGCCACAATCTGCACAGGGCGCGATCGCGAGACCGTATTGCCTGAACGAATTTCAATTGGCGGCACCGTGAATGTACCGCTTCGCTGTGGACTGATGGAAAACGACATTACCATCCCCGACCATGTGCGACCATTAATCCACTGAAAGCTTCGGCTCATCCCGCGGTAGGAAATAGTCAGCCCCGGCACCTCGGGAATGCGCTGCAGTTCCACGCCGTCAGCTCCCGATATTCTGATCTGCAAAATCGCCTCCTCTCCAACGGCAATGCGGGTGCGGTCGAGTTCGGTTTCCACCTCAAGCGCCTGGGCAGACGAGGTTACCAGAAACATTATACCGATTAGAGCAATATGCCTACCACGTTTTTTCATGCACGCGCACTCCATCCCTTTTGCCTTTTTGCCTGCGCACCGGGCTTTGCTTCATCATTTCCAGAAGATTCTTAAGCTGTGCATGGCTCATCGAGACTGGCGTATCGGCACCGCCCTTTTTGTCATCCTTTTTATTGTCCCCCTTATTCTGATTTTTCTTTTTATCATTTTTGTTACGCCCTTCACCTTCATCATCTCTGGCTTTATTTTTATCTTTCTGCTGTTCTCTTTTGCGCAAGATGTATTCGATGTTCTTTTTTGCAGGAAGATAGTTCGGGTCAACCGCAAGCGCGCTCATGTATGCAGAGACCGCCTTTTCCACATCGCCCTTTTTCAAATAAGCGTTACCCATGTTGAAAAGCGCTTTCTTCTGCACTTCCCTATCTTCCGATTTCAGCGCTTCACGGAACTCATCCACCGATCCTTCAAAGTCTCCCTGCATATACCGCGCATCACCGTGATTGAAGCGAAGCTTCTTTTTTTCGCGTTCCCCGGGCGCATATTTCGCGGCATCATCGTATGATTTTCGCGCCTCGCCGTACTTCTTCGCGTGAAATTTGCTGTTGCCTTCATCCACCCTGTCGCGATAGGGATCGAGCCAGAATAGACTTACAAACACACACACCATAAGAATTACAAGTTTTTGTCGTTTCATTTTCATCGCATGCCCAATGACACCACCCGGTTTTTTACACGCGCAAAAACGGACGCAAACAATCCGGGTTTTTTCTCCGCTTTTTTCCGCAAAACCTGCAGCTTCCTTTCAGAAATGAAAAGCTCGGTCATAAGCAGCAATACAAGCGCAAGCGCGAAAACCTGATAGCGCTCTTTTTTTTGCTTCACCAGATGCATACCGCTGCGCGTGCGAACCTGCGTGGATATTTTATCGATGATTCTATACACTCCTGCAAACGAGGAGTTAATATCGTAGTATGCACCTCCCGTCGTATCGGCAAGTCTGCGAAGCAAATCGTCGTTTCGCCTGGTGCGTACCACATTGCCCGAGGCATCCTTTTGATACACATCACCCGACGGGTCATCTGCCGCAAGGGGAATAACCTCTCCCCCCTCCCTTCCCACACCAAGCACATGCACGGTTACGTCCAATTCTTTAAATTTCTCGATTGCCGCATTCACCTTCCCTTCATGATCTTCCCCATCTGTGATGATGACGAAATTGCGCGAAGTCATCCTCCTCTTATTGAAAACGCGATACGCCATCTCGATCGCCGCACCAAGATCGGTGCCCTGAACCCGCACCGATGCGGGCGACGCGGAGTCGAGAAACACAGTGAACGCCTCAATATCCGCGGTGAGAGGACACTGCAAAAACGCCTCGCCTGCAAAAAGCTCAAGTCCCACTCGATCGCCCCGCAACGCATCGGCTAAAATTCGTACCGCATCCTTTGCCCTATCGAGTCGGCTTGGGGAAATATCGCGCGCACGCATGCTTGTACTCACATCGAGTGCCACAAGCAAATCCACACCCTCGCTCGAAGCTTCCCGAAGTTCTTCGCCCCAACGCGGCCGGAGGACAACAATTACAAACAATATGAGCGATATAATAAATAACGTATTTTTAATTCTGGCGGCACATCTGCTTCCAACAAGTATCCGCGCGCGCACCCGCGGATGGGGCAGAAGCCGCGCAAGCGCAGTGCGCTTCCAGAAAAGATATGCAACAAAAAGCGCCAACACCAACAATGCGGCGATTCCAACATATGGAAGATAGTTCAGATTTGCAAACTCAATCATGGCAGTTTCCTGTACACCACCGCGCGCAAGAGCGTCTCTATAAGAAAAATCGCAAATGCCGCAAAAAGAAATAGCTGAAATTTGTCGTAAAACTCATAATACCGCCGCACCTCAAATTCGCTGCGCTCAAGCCTGTCAATATCTTTGACATTTTCCCATAGAACCTGACCCGACTCTGCGCTGTAAAATTTTCCGCCGGTGAGTTCCGCCATTTTTTTTAACGACTCAGGATCGTAGTGATCCTGATACACCTTCATCCTCGAAAAAAACGGCACGCGCACATGTTTTTTACCAATTCCCACCGGATATATTTTAATGCCGAGTTCCGCGCACATCTTCGCCGCCGTTTCGGGATCCACCACTCCCCTGTTATTCATACCGTCAGTGAGAAGCAGTATTACCTTGCTTTTCGCATTGCTTTCAGCCATGCGCGCCGCGGCAAGCGCCACACCCTCTCCTATGGCCGTTCCTTCCTTATCGGCGGAATCAAAATTCACATCTGCAATGATATCCCTCAATAACTCCGTTTCGAGCGTGAGCGGACATTGAAAATATGCTTCACCCGAAAAAATCACAAGCCCCAGTCGGTCGCTTTTCCGAAGTGCGATGAAATCGCTTACCACCTTTTTGGCTACCTCAAGCCGGTTTTTCGGCTGAAAATCCTCAGAGCTCATGGAAGGAGATACATCGAGCGCGATCATGATGTCGATA
>DYLV01000043.1 GCA_020721925.1 Leptospira biflexa | reverse complement strand
GATGAGGACGACATCTCCCGCTTCAACGGCCCCAAGGATGGAATCCTGCTGCGCTTTATTGAAACGATGAATTTCGTCGATAAAAAGCAGTGTTTGTTTCCCTTCCTCGCGGTTTTGCCGCCCCTTTTGAAGAACCGCACGGACATCCGCTACGCCGGATGATATGGCGCTTAAAAAGTGCGCGTCAAGTCCGAGTTCTTTCGCAATAATTTTTGTAAGGGTGGTCTTACCCGTCCCTGGATCGCCCCAGAACAGCATCGAGACTGCCTGCCTTCTGGAAAGCATCAAAGTGATGAATTTGCCATCGCCTACGATATGGCTCTGCCCCACGAATTCATTCAGGCTTCGAGGCCTCATCCTTTCCGCAAGGGGGATTATGTAGTCTGATTTCATCATAATGCGGTATATGAACCAGAAGCACAAAAAATCCGGCGAAGCCGGATTTTATTTTATTCATCTCATCGCATAAAGCCGTCACGCGCACGCTGAAATGAGGATTGAAAGGTTTCAAATCCATTTATTACAACACGATTTTGTTACAGCCCCCGCTTATTCTTCAGAAATTTTCTCAGATCTGGTGGATTCGCCTTCATGCCCGCCTATCTTACCGCCTGCTACCCTTTTTGTTCTGGTCTGTGCGGCAAATCGCCTCATTTTCTTTACGCGCCTCCGCGCTGCTTCTTCCCTTTTGCGTTTCTTCTCTTCGCTGGGTTTCTCGTAATATCGTCTTCTTTTGAGCTCTTTGAATATTCCTTCAAAAGCCATCCTCTTTTTAAGGTTTTTAAAAGCGCGTTCCAGATCGCCGTTGACTTCTACTTCCAATGGACTAGGCATTATGTGCTCATATCCTCCTTCATAATACATGATGATCGGAAAATCTCACTGCTATGCGGCCGGGGACACCGATTGATGGCAACGCTATAAACAAATACAATACTGTCAATAAAAAAATATCACCATGCTCATCTTTTCAATAAAAGTGAATTGTATATGAAAACCCATGTTTTCGTAATTACTGCCAATGCGGTTGAACTAAAACACATTCACGCACGTATGAATACTTACCAGAATCGCTTTTTCGCGAATGATCATCTCATTGGATTACAGGGATTTATTGGATTGTGCCCCTACTGCATATGATATGGAAAACCGTTCAGGGTTTAATTTTTTTTCATTGACGGCGCGGCTTTCAGCTGTTACCAAATCCAAAAAACATCGAGGTGAGACACGAAATGGCTGAAAATAACGAAAAGCACCAGAGCAATCATACAAAATCCCTCCAAACAAAAAAGTCCATAAAGGAGCGTGTTTCACTGCTAACTCAAAGAGGCAGAACAATTCTTAACCAGATATACCTCGGCGAGGATACGTTTAACCTTTTTACAAAGAAGATCATCAACGCAATTAAAGTTTTTATTGTTGCCACAAGAAAATTCTTAAAAGACGGCTGCACCACCAAGGCTTCTTCAATCGCATACACCACCATTGTATCTCTCATTCCAACCCTCACCGTCGCGCTCACTACCTATTCCATGTTTGAGCAGGTAGGCAACAAGAAGGAAGAAATTTTCCGCCGCATCACCGCATTCATGGTTGAACACAATATCAGGCTCAACATCGATCCCATAATCGACACGCTCTCCAACCTGATCGACAACGCGGGAAAAATCGGCGGCATCGGCGCAGTCATCATGGTGATCTCTGCAACCGCAGTACTGCGCACCATCGAGCAGTCGCTGAATGAAATCTGGGGAATCACAAAAAATCGCCCCATCATTCTCAGGATTGTATACTACTGGGCGGCTCTCACGCTCGGCCCTCTTATGCTCATCGCGGGAACCACAGTGGCAACGCAGCTTTCAGTGGCGTTTTCATCACCTACCTATTTCTCAGCTCGTATTGGAGGAAACCACATCTGGGCGGTCGGCAACCAGGCTGCAATCGACAAGGCGGCATCCGTGGAGAAACTCATCCACAAGCAATTCGACATCTCCAATATTGATTTCGAAAACCAGAAAGTCTATCGCTACGAGCCGGGCATTCGCAGTTTTGTTGAAGATGAATTCAGAATGGAACCGCTCGATTTCAAAAAATCGATCTTCACGGATATTCAGTTCATCGGGAAAAACGGATGGATCGTCGGCCGCGGCGGCGTGATTTTGTCCACTATCAACGGTGGTATAAGCTGGCAGATAGAAAAGCTCGGTTCATTAAATTTCACCAAAATTTATATGCTCAATGCAAAGAAAGGATTTCTGCTCACCGACAGCGGCTTGATGCTTCAGACCGAGGACGGCACCAGAAGCTGGATCGTGAATGAATGGGATGGCTTCTCGTCGCGCTGGAACGATATCGCATTTTATGGAGACACCGGAATTATTGTGGGCGACAAAGGTACGATTCTCTTCTCGAAAAAAAGTGGGAAAGAATGGACGATATCGGTGCTCAATGAAGCCAAATATAAAAACCGCCATGTGAATCTTAACAGTGTCGCATTCGCACATGACTCAAGCATCTGGATCGTCGGCGATCAGGGAATGGTGCTGTCAAGCTCGGACGGAGGAGCAAAATGGACAGGCAAGCATTTTCATGAGAATGATTATTTTGCTGTCCACTTTAAAGACAGTAAAAACGGCCTGATTGCCGGAGAGGGCGGCATCATCGTCAGAACCGAAGACGGTGGGGAAAAATGGCTGAGAAAAAAAGTTGCGGGTTCAACAATTCACCACATCACATCCCATAAAGGGATCGGGTATATCTTCGGAGAAAACGGGATTGTAAAAAGTTCCCCCGATTTCAGTACCTGGCGTGGCCGCGAAGGAGCAAGCTTCCTGATTTCACTGGCAAATTTCGTCGCCCCATTCATCATCATCTGGGTGCTTTTTCTGCTCACCTATATTGCGTTTCCAAACACCAGAGTGCCGTTCAAACCTGCGGCGATTGGTGCCGCGTTTACAAGCGCGGTGTGGGTTGTTTTCATCCTTCTTTTCATTTTCTATGTGAAATATTTTTCAGGCGGACAGCTCGCAATCTATGGCGCGCTGGCGGCGATTCCAATTTTCCTTTTGATGATATACGCATCATCGCTGATTATTCTCTATGGGGCGGAAGTTTCTTATACCCTCATGCATCCTCATACCTATTTGAAGCTAAAAAAAGCGCTTAAAGGCATACATGAATTTCATGTGATATACGGCATCATAATCCTGCATCACATATATTTCAAATTCGAAAGCGGGAAAGGCGCCTCTGACTACCACGAGCTTTTGAAAGCAACCTCAAACAAATCAGATGAAGTGGATTTCTACCTTGACCTTTTTGTTAAGGAAGGTCTTTTAATTGAAAAAGGAGAAGGAATTTATTTGCCGGCGACCTCATCATCAAAGGTGAAGATTTCAAATCTCATCGAGATGATTCAGCATGTAAGTATGGAAATTCCTCCAACAGTTTCTGCAACAAATCCGGTGAGGAAATATTTGCAGAAAAAAATCATGGAAATCGATAAAGCGCGAGCTAAGATCACCGGAGAAGACACGCTGGCGAACATTCTGGCCGGTTAACCCGGGCGCGTAATGATGCAAGTGGGCATGGCATTTTCTGTGATATTCTCTTCACAGGAAATGTCGTATGTCACTCGCGATACGTAGTAAATACAAATTCTAAAATTTTCTCGCGCTCCCTTTCCGGCATCCCTATGAATTTCATCATATATATGTTTTCCCCTGCTTCAGGTATGCATTCAACTTTCGCAACAATGTCTATTTCTTCATCAAGGATTTTCAGCCGCCCTTTAACGTATTGACCTTCCTGTATATTTCCGTCATAGAGGATCACCGCTTCGCGGTCACTTATGCGCACAATAGTGCCCCAGGTTTTTCTGACGGCGGTGGAACTGAACGATTTTTGTGAATTCGATATGTCAAACGGGAAGAAAGAAAGCGGAATATTCACATCGGCAATGAGGCACTTCCTTTCGCGGCAAAATCGCAACTTCTCCGTGTGCTTAAAAAACACCACGTGAAGATCATCGTCTATTGTCCCGAGAACCTCCAGTTCAAATTCATATGTGGAAAGCTTCTCCGACCAGAGATATGCTTCAAGGCGGTCGTTTTTTTTCAGGGAGGTAATGAATATTTCATCGCCCCGCGCCGAAAAAAAATCATCATTGATGTGTATGACTCTCAGCACCGCATACCCGAAGCCCTTCTTGTACACCCTCAGCACTTCACTTTCATGCAGTTCTTTTGTTGAAGAAATTTTTTTCATTATTCAACCACATTCGAAGAGATATCTTTAAAATACATACCGCACCCTAAGAGCGACGCTTTACTAAAATCGCTGTTAGATCATCGGGAAGTTCTTCCGATTCCAAATATTCATGGAAATCTTCGATTATTTCCTTTAATATTTTCCTGCAGGGCTGCGCGGGATCTGTTCGAGACAATAAATTGCTGAGGCGCATGCTCCCATATCGTTCTCCGTTTGAACTCGTAGATTCAAGGAGGCAATCGCTGTAGAGCAACAGGATATCCCCTTTTTGTATTGTAAAACAGTAGCTATTATATCTGCCCGCCAGCGAACTGATGCCCATAAATCTCCCGCTGAGAAATCCATCCGACAGACCGACCTCCTCAACCGTGCCATCCGCATGTCTGCAGAGGAGTGGAGGATGCGCAGCGTTCACATATTCAATTGAATTTCCGGAAAATCGAAGCAAAATCCCGGTAAGATAATTATCCATCGCATCTATTTCATTTATAAGATCCAGATTGATGCGCTCCATCACCTGATCCAGAGGTTCGTTCTGCATGCTGGTGAAGCCCCGAAATACAATAGACTTTGCAATCATCGTGATCAGGCCGGAAGCAATGCCATGGCCGGATACATCGAAGAGCGCAATTCCGGTCAGCTTACCCTCCTGTTCATAAAAATCATAGAAATCACCCGAAACTCCGGCCATGGGCTGATAGTCAAAAGCGATTTCCCATTCATCGTCAAGAGGCGCCTTTAGGGGAAGATAATTTTTCTGAACATTGACCGCCATGCGCATATCGCGTTCGAAAATAACCTTTGCTTTTTCAAGGCTTTCCCGGTACTCTCTATTTTCTTTTATGAGTCTTGCCCGCTCAAGGCATCTCTCAATGGAATACACAATAATTTCAATGTCCTGCACAGGTTTGATGATATAATCCCAGGCTCCGAGGTGGACTGCATCGATTGCATCGCGAATATCGCCGACACCGGAAACGACAATCACCGGCGTTTCCGGAAATTCTTCGTTTAAAATTGAAAGAACTTCCCTTCCCCCCATGATGGGCATACGCAGGTCTGTTAAAACCACATCCGGAGTATTCTGCCGGAAAAGCTCAATCCCCCGACGGCCGTGCTCCGCCTGAATTACCTGGTAATTGCTATCCTCGAGAAAATCTGAAATCGCCTGGCGGATGATAGGCTCATCTTCTATTACGAGAACCGTTTTTTTAACATGATTATTCATATCCGGCAGCCATTCTTCTCAATGCAGGCATCTCTTCCAATACCGGCACTCAGCATTTCCGCTTTTTTTATGCGCCTCTCGTACATTTGATTCTATCTTCTCGACAGGTAAATTGCAAGAAGTTTTTTTATGGCATTCAAAATTTGCTAAACCCCGCTGATTGGCATACCCACATTTGCGCTGGTATAGTTGAGCCGGCGGGAATAATCAGAGGTCGGTACTCTCTATCCGATGCCTGCATCGCATCCCTTGCACTTTTAAGCTCAATACTAAAGAATATACGTCCAATAGAAAGAAAAAAATGATTTACAAAATTAACAATTTTACGAGGCTTGGAACTGGTAAGGTTCAGATAAAAAGTGATAATGCTTCGGCTGCAATGCAAAGCAGTACTGCGATTCTCTTTTATGCATATGCCGGAGCTGAGAAAAATCTGATACCGTGAAGGGATATTATCATGGCAACATATAAAATTGACGGCGCCAAATTCCAGAGCCTTGAAGAATTGAAAGAAAGCCTCTGGCCGCTGTACGAAGGCAAAATGTCGCGCGAGGAATTTGAGAAGTATGTGCAGGAGAATGTTCAAAAAACAGATTGACATACGTGCAGCACACTCCACCGATACTGTGTACATCGCCTAATTATCTCCTTGACAACTTTTCATACCCTTCCCCATCTTTCATATATGTCAGCAGGTACCAACTCCATCACCCCGTTTCCTTCAAAGCTGCCAGAAGTGGGCACTACTATATTCACCGTCATGACGAACATGGCAAACACCCACCAGGCTATCAACCTTTCACAGGGATTTCCAAATTTCGATGTCGACAGCGCTCTCATTGCAATCGTGGAAAAATACATGCGGGAAGGGAAAAATCAGTATGCCCCCATGCAGGGAGTGATCGAATTACGGCACGCAATTGCGCATAAGGTTTCATCGCTTTCGGGAAACAGGTACGACGCCGAAAAGAATGTCACCATCACAGCCGGTGCGACGGAAGCGCTGTTTGCGGCAATCATGTGCGCTGTGGAAAAAGGTGACGAGGTTATTATATTCGAACCGGCATACGATTCATATTCTCCCACTATCCGACTTGCAGGAGGAATACCCGTTCCGCTGGCAATGATGTTTCCTCATTATTCCATTGACTGGGATAAAGTCAAAGACTCAATAAATAAAAAAACAAAGCTCATCATTCTTAATTCTCCGCATAATCCTTCCGGCACCATCATCACGGAAAAAGACATCAAGGCGCTCATGGACATCACCCGCGGCACAAACATCCTTATTTTGAGCGATGAGGTATACGAACATATTGTTTTCGACGGCTGCATCCATGAAAGCATGCTGCGCTATGAAGAGTTAGCCGCTCGAAGCTTCGCCATCGGATCTCTCGGCAAGACATACCATGCCACGGGATGGAAGGTCGGCTACTGCATCGCCCCTGAATATCTAACGGAGGAATTCCGCAAAGTCCATCAATTTCTCACATTTGCCGTAAACACTCCCGTGCAATACGCCTACGCGGAATATATGAAGCGTGAAGAAACATATTTACAGGTTGCATCATTCTATCAACGGAAACGGGATCTCTTTCTCAATCTCATCCGCAATTCAAAATTCCGCCCGCTTCCCTGTAAAGGGACCTACTTCCAGATGCTCGATTATTCCGAAATAACTGATGAAAGCGATGTCGTTTTTGCTGAACGGCTGGTGAAAGAATTTAAAGTTGCCGCAATCCCCCCCTCCGTCTTTTACCACAACAAGCAGGATAACCATGTTCTTCGATTTTGCTTTGCAAAGCAGGATTCTACCCTCGAAAAAGCAGCTGAACGCCTATGCTCGATATAACTGCAACCGTCATTCAGGCAAGCCTGGTATGGGAAAATCCCGGGGCAAACATTGAAATCTTCTCGTCATTCATCACACAGATGAAAGAAAAACCCGATATCGTCATACTCCCTGAAATGTTTTCAACAGGTTTCAGCATGAAACCGGAATCGGTCGCGGAAACAATGGAAGGGCATGCCGTCACATGGCTGCGGAAAACCGCCATCAGGGAAGGTTTTCATATTGGGGGAAGCATCGCAATCCGCGAGGGAGGGCGCTTCTACAACAGGTTTGTCTGGGCCACTCCCGAAAACACCATCATCACCTACGATAAACGACACCTCTTCCGCATGGCGGATGAACACATGGTGTACACGGCAGGTTCTTCACATGTCACCATTGAGGCGAGAGGCTGGAAAATCCGCCCCTTCATCTGCTATGATCTTCGATTTCCCGTGTGGTGCAGAAATGTAAATCCACGCTACGATATCGCTGTTTTTGTCGCAAACTGGCCCGAAAAACGCACATCGCACTGGAACACGCTTCTGGCCGCGCGCGCGATTGAAAACCAGTGTTACGTCATTGGATGCAATAGAACCGGATTCGACGGCAACGGCATCACCTATTCCGGCGATTCGTCAATTGTAGATTTTCGTGGAAGAGTGTTAGCCCGCCAATCCGGCGGTGAAGGGATGCTGACGGTGCGCCTCTCAAAAGAGGAAATGGAAACGTATCGTGAAAATTTTCCTGTGTGGATGGACGGCGACAAATTTTCCTGCGAAGTATAGGAGAACATCAAAAACTACATCGATTGGTTATTCCCTGTAGGTAAAAACTGCTTTCTTTTTTATCATTGAGAACGATGAAAGCGTGTTGAGAGGTGTGCATCAATTAAATCAACGTAATGACATTTTCTTCTTTTGCACAGCTGATGCAAAGCCGTCTGCCTTCTTTGCCATTCGCAACGGGTATATAGTAATGATTGAGCTTGTTAATTTCTTTTCCGCAACGCGCACATTTCATGGCTTTCCCCCTGAATATTTACTTCCTGTTTTTTAAATCGGCATGTTGTGTAAAATAATTAACTGTTTTTATGGAAACCTAAGATTCCACCATTTTTGTATGATACTACATATCCGAAAGCGGTTTTTGCGACATTTAAAACCAGATATAGGCGCGGCCCATCCCAGCAAACCTGAGGCCCGGCGGTTCGCCGCTCCCGGCGGCATCGAGGATGATGCCATGAAGCGTTTCCATCCCTTCGAGGTACAGCCCGGCAAAGACCGATTCCTTGTCCTTGAAGTACAGGTACAAGGTCCCCACGGCGAACCCGGCCTCACCGGCGATATCCTGCATGGTCGCGGCGGTGAACCCTTTTCTTATAAGTGTGCGGCCCGCCGCGGTTATGATCGCCTCCCGCCTCGCTTTTTTTTCAAGCTCCCTCCGGTTAGGAATTCCCATGACCGCGGCACCTCCTCAGCTTCCGAGAGCCCTGAGAAAATAGGCAAGGGAAATTCCCAGATAGTTCCCCGCGGCGTAGCCGATGATTCCCGCTGTCAGCCCCGACAGAATTATCTCCCTGTTCCTGAGCGCCGAGGCGACGACGGGCACAAAGGGCGGACTGAAGATGGCCGCCACGGAGGTAATTATTGCCGTGTCGACGTCGATCCTGAAAATTTTACACACCCCCAGGTGCAGAAGCCAGGAGCCGTACACCACGAAGGCCATGAAAAGAAGGATCGACGGGGCCGCTGTGACCAGATGATGAATATCGGCCAGGCTTCCCACCACGAGGCAGAAAACCAGGATAATGTACTGCCCCGCCTGGAACGTCTTTTCGATGGCCCTCACTTTGGGGATGAAGGAGGCCACGATACCCAGGGTGGTGATTGAAATCATCAGTACAGCCATATTATACTCCTTCGGAGCAAGTGCGTATAAACCTCCCCCAGCGGCGAATATCAGCAGAGCCAGGGCGATGGCCTTCATAAGAGGGATGAAGACCGGAGCTGTGAATATGCCCCGATAATCGTTGATGTCGGATACCTCCTCATACGCCGACCCCGCATTATCGCCCACTGTTTCGGACGCGCGGAAGGGGACGAGGAACGTCCCGAGGGTTCGCTGCGCGAAAGAGAGGATAAAGAAGAACCAGGGAATGCAGACAATCATGTCGGAGGTGTTCGCCAGGACGATGAGGTGTCCCGGCGCCTGCAAAGCCAGGCCGATGGCGTTCAGGTTCGGCGTGCCGCCGGTATAGACGCCGACCGCCATCCCCGCGATCTTCCATGCCTCGGGGATCCTGTCCCGGAAGATGTAAAACGCCGCTGTGGACGCGGCGAGAACAGCCGTGATCATGCCCGCCAGGGAGATGACGGTCTTCCCGGCGAGGCGTGACCACCGCCGGAGGTCCATGGAAAAGAGCATGAGGGGGATTGAGAGGGGCACCGTGACGCTCATCATCGCCTCCTGGAGCGGCTTCGATCCTTCAGGAACAAGGCCGGCGACGCTCAGGGCGATCCCGGTACCGTAGCAGATGATCCCGGCGCCTATTTTGTCGACGGCGGGCCAGCGTCCGCTGGCGTAAATAACCGCGGCGGGAAAGGCCAGGAAAAAAATGCAGAGAATTATCACACCCATGGTTCCTCCCCTGCGGGGGACCGGCGAACGTCACAGTACCAGCGTCACTCCGATTCCCAGCAGCATACAGTATGTTATCACCCTGAAGGTTTTCTCGTCGATTTTCAGGGAATGTCCGATGATGATCCCAAGGACCAGTCCCGGCAGGAGCAGGGCCGTGTCGGTCAGGATCTCCGCCGTGACGCGGCGGTTGACAATGAAACCCGCCAACATGGCCATGTTGAGGATGATCCACACGAAAGAGAGGGTGCCCCGCACCGACTCCTGTGAAGAAAGCTTCCGCCCGGCGTAGTAGACGATGAGGGGCCCCCCGATGGCGAGGAGGCCGTGGAAAATCCCCCCGCCGATCACGAGAAAAAATCCCGCGACAGGGGAAAGGTTCCTCGACCCGCCGCCCCTAAAAAAGAACAACACCGCAAGCTCGACCGCCGAAAGGATGATGATAAACGACCCGAGGATTAGTTTCAGCGTCGCGTCACCCGCGACGTTACGCGCAACAATGCCGATGAAAACTCCCGCGAGGGCCACGGGAATGATGAACCGGAAGACGCTATGCCACTCAATGTGGCGGAACCACCTGACCACAAGGAAAGCGCTCTGAAGAAGCGCGATGAGAACCAGCATGACCACCAGCCTGTCCGCGGTGAAAAAGTGAGCTCCGAGCCCGAAGGCGATAATTGTGGCGCCGAAACCGAGGACCGACTCGACCGAGTGGGCGACGGCAAGAAAGCATGTCATTAAAAGGATTTCCCGTGTCATTGTTTCAGCCTGTACAGGTCATTGAGATACTTTACGGCCATCTCAAGCGCCTGTTTTCTGTCCGGGATGGTTCCCATCAGGCCGTAGATCACGGCTTCCTCGGATCTGTCGTTCCCTCCTATTGCGGAGACCTCGCCGCAGGCTTCTTTCAAATCAAGGAGGAAGTCGTCCACCACATCATCATGGACCGGCGATATGGTCATGTGCAGGCACGGCGGCAGGTGCTGGCTTTCGAGGTACCATTTCCTTTTCTTGAGGGCGTCGCGAAGGACGTAAACGTCGATGGTGTCGCTGCCAAAAGCGATGACTGTGCCGTCGGGCTCACCCATGACATGGAGACCGTCAATCGACCCGATTCCTTCCCTGATCCTTCTCGTCGCGTTCATGGCGCGATTGGCGAGGTTGCAGAACCCCTCGCGACCGAGATAGTTCATCACCGCCCAGGCGGAGGATATCGCGCCGCCGGGTCTCGCCCCCGACACACATGGTGTCCCATAGACACCGCCGGGCCAGTCGGCGTAGGCGAAGAACTGAAATTCCCGGAGCTCCATCGACCGGTAGAGGACCGTCGATGCGCCCTTCGGCGTGTAGCCGTATTTGTGGATATCCGCAGATATCGACTTGACACCGGGAAGTCTGAAATCAAAGGGCCGCACCGGGTATCCGTTCATTTCTAAAAAAGGAAGCATAAGCCCGCCGAGGCAGGCGTCGCTGTGGAACCATATCCCGCGTTTCTCGGCGAATTCTGAAAGCTCAGCGATGGGATCGATCATGCCGTGGGGATAGGAAAAGGCGCTTCCCACCATCATAACCGTGTCGCCGTTGACGGCGCGTTTCATCGCCGCGGCGTCAGCGCGGAAGTCCTTTCCCACGGGAACCACCACGGCCTTCAGGCCAAGAAAGTGGGCGGCCTTGTTGAAAGCAGGATGGGCCGTGGAAGGCATCACCAGTTCCGGAGCGCGCACCCCCGGCTTCATCGCCCGTGCCCATTCCCGCGCCGTCTTGACCGCCATGAGGATGCTTTCCGACCCGCCCGAGGTCATGCTTCCCACGGCGTCACCGCCGTGGAACAGGGAGGCCAGCATGGAAAGAAGTTCCGTTTCCATTTTAAGAAGACTTGGGAAAGAGAAGGGACTCAGGGCGTTCTCGACCATGTATTCAGCATAAGCTTCCCTGGCCACCGATTCCACATCGGGACCGCCGTTATAGATGAGGCTGAACATCCTTCCGGTCTTCCAGTTGACGTCGCTTCCATGAAGTTTTTTCAACTCGCTAAAAATCTCATTTCTACTCTTTCCTTTTTCAGGGAGGAAAATCTGCTCCATCGCGGCCTCCTAGACCACCAGTTATGAATTGTAATTCACATAGTGAATACATATTCATTTATGCGCAAATGTCAACAGTTTCCCATTAATTTATTTCG
Source organism: Leptospira biflexa (assembly GCA_020721925.1). GTDB lineage: Bacteria > Spirochaetota > UBA4802 > UBA4802 > JAGODF01 > DYLV01. The sequence continues at coordinate 7,406 of DYLV01000043.1, read as the reverse complement.
AAAAAATCCATTTATCCTGACAACAACACAGGGTCAGGGAGGCGAGAAAGCATAATAGACCAAAAACTTTTTTTGATGTTACCATAACCTCAATTGCGTATTTTAAAATCCAGAGATTTTAGGTTGTAATAATCATTGACACGCCAGCTTGAAGGCAGATGTTTTTCTCATGATTGCGCTTCTCAAACGTGCTTTGTTTCTGACAGCCGCTTTTGCCTGCGCGATTCTTATTATTCAATCGCTCATATTCCTCATTCCCGGAGATCCGGCGGTAATGATTGCAGGCGATTATGCCAGTCAGGAAGATATTGCCGCAATTCGAAAAGAACTCGCGCTTGACGAGCCCTTTTTTTTGCGCTACATTGCGACGCTGCGCCATATTGCTCAACTCGATCTGGGGCATTCCGTGCATACGGGACTTCCTGTACACGCTCTCATCCTTGAGCGGTTTCCCGCCACGCTTTTCCTTGCAGCAATATCGATGGCAATTGCAGTCAGCACGGGCATTGCACTCGGTATCATTTCTACGCTCAAACGTGGAAGCAAAATAGAATCCATCATTCTCTGGGTTTCCTCGCTTTTTATTTCTACGCCGGTGTTCATCATCTGTTTGCTTCTGACGCTCGTCTTTTCCCACCTTCTCGGCCTTTTGCCGCCTTCAGGGAAGGATGGCTTTGATCTTCGGTTCGTCATATTGCCCTCGCTGGCGCTTGCATCGCGCTCTCTGGCGCTTATTATTCGGGTCGTGCGAAATGAGCTTGTCTCTGTACTCGCATCCAATTACATCAAATCCGCACGTGCAATGGGAATACGCAGATGGCGCATCATCCTTGTCTACGCGCTTCGAAACATCATCATCCCGGTTGCGACCATTGTGCTTCTGGATTTCGGCTCATACCTTGGAGGAGCGGTGGTCACCGAAACGGTCTTCGCATGGCCGGGGATCGGCAGGCTTCTCATGCAGGCGCTCGCAAAACGCGATCTGCCGCTCGTGCAGGGAGTTGTGCTCTTCTCCACGGGAATTTTTATTCTCATCGGGATGTGTATCGAATTTATTAAAAATACCGAAAAAAAGTAACATATCGTCATAGACATTTTTTAATACTGTTCTATTTCGCAAAAGCTTCCTTCTCATCATGCGGTTTCATTAGAATATAAAAATTTTACTTATCATCATCTTCTTTTTTCTTGACCGCTTACCAACTTTATAATTCAAGTGTCTATTATCGCTACAGAGGCAACCCACAATGAAGCTTTTCAATTTTTCACGAACGCTTCGAGGAAAGGTATTTTTATATATTTTTCTGGCTTCCATCATCCCGTTATTGATTTCACTTGTTATTGTGTATGTTTCTTCCAGAAAAGCCATCATCGCACTTACCAGACAAACAATGTCCAATCAAATAGAATACATACTGAAGATGTGCCAAATCCAGAGCGATGAGCTCGATGCTCCGGCAATTCGAAATGTTGACCGCGCATTCACCATTCTGGAAAATCTTGCCGGCGGTTTGCGTGCAGGAGTCCTGATCAATCGTGTTGAAAAACACACGATACAAAATCAGGACACACTCGAATAAGCAATTACCTTGCCAAAAGTTTTACCACTCCCATACGCCAGATAATCGATACCACCGTGCAAGTGAGCAACGGCAATTTAACCGTGTTCATTCCTCAAAAACATTATGTAAAATGCGCCGAAGAAAAAAACTGCAACAATATTGACTGCCCCGCGCATAACAATCCTAACCGCGCCTGCTGGCGTATCAAAGGCACGCTGCGCATGGACGGCACCATCATCCCGGATTCAGCCGAAAAATTTGAAAACTGCAGAGAGTGTATCGTATATCAGAAAGCAGTTCGCAGTGAAATCGATGAAATGATTGAAGCAATTAACAATATGATCCAGACATTGCGGCAAATGGGGAAAGACATTTTACTATCGTCAGAATCGCTGGATGAGGCGACAACCGCCCTTTTAGAAATCGGACATCGCCTTGAAAACGAATCGCAAACACAGGCCGCTTCGATCGAGGAAACTACATCGGCAAACGAAGAGCTCACCGCAAGCATTGAAAACGTAGCCACGTCTGCGGGCCGCCAGGCAGAAATGGCTACTCAAACCGATGAATCAATGCACAATCTTGTGCGGGCCATTCAATCCATGGGTCAAAAATCAAACACCGCCAGCAACAAAACCGATGAAACCACCAGGAAGGCCGAAAATACAAAAGCCAGCCTCGATGATACCATCAAAAGTATTTCCCAAATTTCTGAAAGCTCAAAAAAAGTTGGGGATATTGTTGCCATCATCAACGATATTTCCGACCAGATAAATCTCTTATCGCTCAATGCGGCAATTGAGGCTGCCAGAGCCGGCGAACATGGACGCGGTTTTTCGGTGGTAGCCGAAGAAATTTCCAAGTTCGCCGATGCGACTGCAGAAAGCACAAAAGAAATCGAAGCTCTGATTAAAAACAGCATGAGCGATATCGATAGAGAAGCAGAATTGGTGCGAAAAACTGCCAATACCATCGCTCAGATGATCGAAACCATCGAAGAGTCTGCAACGCTTGTTCGCGAAATAGCACACTCCGCAGAAGAGCAAGTTAGTCGAAGCGAACAGGTAATGCGCGATGTGGGTGTGGTGAGTGAAATGTCCACACAGATAGCGGCCGCCACCGAAGAGCAAAAGGCAACCAGCCTTGAAATTTTGAAAGCTGTTTCCCGCGTCAATGAATCCATACAGGAAATCGCCGCCTCATCACAACAGATGGCAAAACTGGTCGATCTTATCGGCACGAGGTCGGCACAGATGAAACGCTCTATTAAAATTTTCAAACTTTAAATGGGGCATACATGTAATCCCACGTGTATAATTTTTCCTTGATTTTTTTTCTTCACTTTCGCCACGTTCCTTGAATATACTTGTATTATTCAGGAAAAGAATATGAATACCCTCTATGGACTCAGCGCAGTAAAAGGCTTCCGCTTTGCCGCAATTGAAGCAGGAATTCGCTATGAAAACCGATTAGACCTTTCGCTTATCGCAGCCGACTTTGATTGTGTCGCTTCAGGCGTTTTCACAACTAACAAAATTTGCGCGGCACCGGTACGGCTTTCGCGCAGCCGGATCAACAATCCCATTCGCGGCATCATCATCAATGCGACCAACGCAAACGCCTGCACCGGAGAAGAAGGACTTCGCAATGCAATGGCCATCACAAAATCTACCGCAGAGGCGCTGAAGGTTTCCGAAACATCGATTTTGGCCGCTTCCACCGGCATCATCGGCGTCCAGCTTCCCTGCGAAAAGATCGTGAAAGCAATCCCTTCGCTTGTGAATTCTCTTTCGCGGGAGAATGGGAGCCTCATTGCCCGCGCCATCATGACCACCGACACCGTGCCCAAAGAATCATCCATGCGCTTTACCTGTTTCAGAGGCGATTTCATCATCGCAGGCATCGCAAAGGGCGCGGGGATGATTGCACCAAATATGGCGACGCTTTTGGTGTTCTTAATCACTGATGCGCCGGTTGCGAAAAACGAGCTCGATACGATATTTTCGCGCTGTATCGACAAAAGCCTCAATGCCATCACAATTGACGGCGACATGTCAACCAACGATACCGCCATCATTCTCTCCCCTGAAGCCGAACACCAGCTAACGGGAAAAGACCTTCTCGTCTTTGAAGAAACGCTTCTTGCGGTTTTAACCGATCTTGCCGAAAAACTGGTGATGGATGCAGAAGGCGCAACCAAGCTGGTCCGGATATTCGTCAAAGGCGCCCGCGATGATGCGGATGCACGAAAAATCGCACGGGCGGTTTCCAATTCTCTGCTGGTAAAAACCGCGCTTTTCGGCATGGATCCAAACTGGGGCAGAATTGCCTGCGCCGCGGGGTATTCCGGTGCAGAGGTTTCAGAAGAACAGCTTTCGATCTCCTTCGGCGATCTGTGCCTTCTGCAAAACGGTGTCCCGCAAAATCCTTCAAGAGAAGAAATGGTCAGAGCAATGCACGAACGGGAAATACAGATTACCATTGATGCAGGCATGGGAAATGGCACATTCCGATTTCTCACTTCGGATATATCCTATGAATACGTGAAAATCAACGCGGAATATTCCACATAAGCTGATTGTAAAAAAGGTTGACGGAACGCGGATATTGCTATATCATAATGGGTGCATATTGTTATTTAAGCAAAGGAGCATTGTTTCGATTAACACGTAAAAGCCAATGAGAAAATTCGCAATAATATCACTGGTAATGATAATCGCGTCGCTCGCCTCGGCCATTAAAAGCGAGGGCGAGGAAAGAGGCAATGGCCGAAAAGACAGCATTATCATTTTCAAATTCAAGGATACCGGAAAGACTGACGAATACAGCTATTATTCTTACATCATCCCCGACTCAATCGCGGTTGAGTTGAAAAACCGTACCACATACGACGTGCGAACACATTTGGTCACCATCCCCTACCTTCACGCCGATGAAAACGCGAAAAAGGAGCAGGAACATATCCTCTATCTTTCCCGAAAAGGCACCGAGCTTGCGGCAGAATACACTATTTCAGGATCTTTTGAGGTTAAAGATAATAAAATACATATCAAAAGCCAGCTTTTCCACGTGCCGACTCAGAAGCTCCTTAAAATCGAGGGGGCAAGCAATGAAATGGGCGTTCTCATCTTTACCCTCATCGATACCGTGACCGAAAAAATCAACACCGAGCTTACGAAAATAGCGAAATCAAAATCCGAAAAGAAAGCGGAAGAAGCCCAGCCGATGGCGACAACATCCCCGTTTTTACCGGCATACAGAATCATTGAAGGCGCAACCCTGTATGGCGAACATGGAAATATGTACCTTAGAGGAAGCTGGAGCGACATATACAATGATACCACTCACTATGCCGCCGGTGTTCGATACGGGTTTTCCAATCTCAGTCGGTTCAAACACGTGCCATTCTTCGCCCATTCAGCTATGTCGCTGAGCTATCATCATTTCATCGCATTGCCGGGCAATATGAGTTCATCTCTCACCGTCTCTGGAGGTGTGCTGGGCTTCATCTATGAGTATCACATTTTTGAAAAATTTTTCTTTTCCGGAGAAATCGCGACAGGCTTAATGGTTTCCACCATTCGCGTGTATGCAAATTCCACAAACGACGGACCGACGCCGATGCCCGCCGTTGAAGAAAAAGATTCAATAGATCCGCTTTTCCGCCTTGCACTTATGGCAGGTATGGAACTGCATCCCCTTGTATTCTGCACTGGCGTTTCAGCAAATACAATTTTTTATTCTGATGAACCATTGGATTATCTGTCGCTTTTTTTTAGCCTCGGCTTCAGACTTTAAAATTTTCATTCTGCAATGAAAAAAACCTTTACAAAAATGCACCCATACGGCATTTATGTAAATGGCGCTGACATACCATTTCTATGGAAATCGGGATTTTCCCGATTTTTTCCTTTTTTATGGGTACCGTTATGAGTGGGAAAAAAATTTCGCGGCTTGTTAATGACGACAAAAAGTACCTATTCCAGAACTATGGCGATAGGTTTCCCGTATCTTTTGTACGCGGACGAGGATCCATTCTTTTCGATCAGAACAATAGACGATACATCGATTTTCTTTCGGGAATTGCCGTCTCATCACTCGGGTATGCCCATCCGGCCCTCACGCGCGCGCTGCATGCACAGATAGAAAGAGTAATGCACACTTCAAATTACTTTCTCAACAAAGAGCAAATTGAGGCCGCGAAGCATATATCGGAATACACTTTCGCCGGTAAAACGCTTTTCGTCAACAGCGGCGCCGAAGCAAACGAAGCGGCAATAAAGCTTGCAAGGCGTTTCGGAAAGGTAAAATCGCACGACTGCTATAATATCATCACCTTCACCGGCTCTTTTCACGGAAGGACGTACGGTTCAATGTCGGCAACGGGGCAGGAAAAAATAAAGAAAGGATTCGAGCCACTGCTTTCGGGTTTCATCACCCTTCCCTACAACGACTTTGGAAAGCTTTCCGCGGAACTGGAATACAACAATAATGTATGCGCGGTGATGACCGAACTGGTGCAGGGAGAAAGCGGCATCAATATTGCAAGCAAAGAATTCATTCAAAACACTGCGAATCTCTGCAAAGAGAAGAACGTGCTTCTCATTATCGACGAAGTGCAAACGGGAATCGGCAGAACGGGTAAATTCTGCGCGTATCAGCACTTCGGCATTGAACCCGATATCCTTACCTTTGCAAAAGGTCTCGGCGCAGGCATCCCCATCGGCGCACTGCATGCAAAGGACACCATTGCAAAGCTTCTTGAAAAAGGAAGTCACGGCACCACATTCGGCGGCAATCACCTTGCATGTGCGGCCGCAGCAGTTGCGCTTAAAACCATCGGCAAAAAAAAATTTCTTGATACTGTCACTCAAAAAGGCGAGTACATCAGAGCGCGCCTTAAAAAATCAACCGCCGCCTTTCCTTACATCAAGGAAATCCGGGGGCTTGGCCTGCATATCGGGATTGAGCTCAAAAGACCCGGTGCGGATCTGGTAAAGCGGGCGCTTGAACGTGGACTTATTATCAACTGTACGTCCGAACGTATCATACGGATCATGCCTCCGCTTACCATCGATATGAAAACGATCAAAGAGGGGCTTGATATTTTAGAGCGGATCTTTTTGGAGGCGCAGGAATGAAGATACCGGCAGTTGCGTCAAAACATCTGCTCACTGTGAGCGATCTTTCAAGTGAGGAGATTTTATCCCTCTTCAATTTTGCCGCTGAACTCAAGGCAAAGCAAAAAGCAGGAAAGCCGCACAAACTTCTGAAAGGCACGCTGCTTGCGATGATTTTTGAAAAAAGCTCCACGCGCACACGGGTCTCGTTTGAAGCGGGCATGTTCCAGCTCGGCGGACATGCGATGTTTTTAAGCAAGGATGATATTCAGCTCGGGCGCGGTGAAACGGTTGCCGATACGGCGCGCGTTCTTTCGCGCTATGTTGATGCGATTATGATACGCACATTTGAACATGAGAAAGCGGAAGAGCTGGCACGCCACGCGGATGTCCCTGTCATCAATGGGCTTACCGATACCTATCATCCCTGCCAGGCGCTGGCAGATTTCTTTACCATTTATGAACACCGGAAATCGATCAATGGAGTAAGGCTTGCGTATGTGGGAGACGGCAACAATGTAGCACATAGCCTCATGCTCTGCGGAGCAATACTCGGCGCGCATGTCGCCGTGGCAACCCCCGAGGTTTATAAACCCTTGCAGGAAGTCGTGAATAAGGCAAAGCGGCTTTCCGAAACCCATGGGGGAGCTATCACACTTCATCGCGATCCGAAAGAGGCGGTAAAGGGGGCAGATTACCTCTATACCGATGTGTGGGTAAGCAT
>DYLV01000220.1 GCA_020721925.1 Leptospira biflexa | reverse complement strand
TTCATCGTATCCTCCTATAAAAAAAATATCCTTCTACCCATTAATACGATGAAATCAGCCAGAAGATAAAATTTTTTCTAAAAAAATGATGTGTTGCAGATCCTTGCCCGGATCAGCGGGTTTATACGTTCGAGCAACTATGTGTTCCCTGGATCCTTCCATGGGCTTAACAGGCTGTGCTTCCCATCAGGCACAACGGGAAATTATTGCCCCAAAATTATACTGGTGACGTCTTCAAAGCATACGTGTATACCTCTGAAGGGAGCGGAGTTCTTTCTATGTTTACTTGCCCTACAGAATACTGTGGGAGATCTTTTTTAAAAAAATTGAAAAAGTTTTTATCAAAGAATCGAAATGGTTTGGCAGTGCGGTTCACTTCGATTATTGATTGCACATTTCAAAAGCAATTCCGGAACATTTGGAAAATACTCTTGTATCCTTGCGATATCAAGCGGGCGCTGGAGGATAAGCTGCTCGGCACCCTTTGTTCCCAATCCCGGGATATATTTAAGCGCAGAATACGGAAGTGAATTAATATCAAAAGGCGAAGGTATTGCCACCAGGGAACGTTCCTGATGTGCGAGGACAACTGCATTGAAAAAATCGTTGTTGTCAAAAGGGTAGGGAATTTTAACTGCGATTGGATAACTTGCTATCTGCCGGGCATACGTGTAAGTGCAATGGATGGTTTCAACCCGAAGCTCGCAAAGTACTGTTCCCGGAGGATAAATTTTTTTAAGCATGGCCATGTCGATTTCTCTGCGGATTTTCTCACGAAAGTATTCGTAGCGTTTCCGTACCCGTACATTCGGTATTCTCGTGCTTTTACCCACCGGTGTTCCTGCAACTGGTTCGACACTTCGGATATTGATGCGTTTTACCAGCAATCCCATGTTAAGAATGGTTCTTAAATATTCATAATTGAATTTAAAAGTCTCTTCGCTTTCTCCGGGCAAGCCGTGGATGAGATTTATCCCGGGGAGCAATTTGGGAATTCCCTCTTCGCGCACACCGCAAATCTGATTTATCATTTTCACCGCAAATAACGCTTCATTTGGAGTAACTTTTAGATTGTTGATGCGTATCACGGTTTGATCAAAGGATTCGATGCCAAGCGCAAGGGTGTCACCGGGTGTCACCATCTCTGCAATTGCGTAGATAATTTCAGCCGATTCATCGGGGAAATGTGCGATACTTCCCGGATTTGCATTATCAACATGTAAAAGGCAAATACGGCCTTTTGTGCGCCTTTCTTTTAATGCATTACATAGTGGTATTGTTTTTGACGGGTTGGGCTTCGGAAAACCGTTTCGGAACTCTTCCAGCAAGGAACCGTACTGAATGATATCTGGCTGAGATCCGAGCCGGAAACGAGATATTCCGCATTCAATGAGTGCGTCGATTTCATCAAGAATATGCGATTCATCTCGAAACATCACGCCGGCTCGGAGATATTCCTGGCAGAAATGGCACTTGTGAAGCCTTGGACAGCCTCGATATGTCTCCATTTCACAAATGAGGTACGGATATTCCGGATGCTGTAAGACAACTGGTGCGCCACATACCGACCAGCGGGCAATTTGTGTGATGCTCCTTTCTCCCTCTGCGGGGCGGCTTTGCGCGTAGTAGTGCGCAAAAAATTCTATATCGCCTTTGATTTCATACGCATTCCGGCAACCGACATCAGCTGACTTTCGCCCGATTGCGCCGCCGAGAAAGAAGGGACAATGTGTATTTCGCATAATAATCGTCTGAATTTCTTTCTGTGTTCCGATGCGTGCGTGAATATATTTTCCGGGAACCACTGCGCCTCCGATGACAAACACGGCGTTGAAATTTTCATGTATGACATAGTCATCAGCGCGTAAACGGTCAATTGTGCGATATTCAATCAATGATGGATCAATGCCTGCGTCGACAAGCGCGCCAAAAACATATCGGGGGTAGGGGGCAATGAAAGGAGGCACTCCAAAGCAGGCGGGTTCATCAACATAGCAGTCGACAATGAGATACTTCTGCCCGGACTTCATAGCTGTTATCAGATACCCAGCACGCGATGAATATCATCGCGCAAATGGCGATTAATTTTTGCTTCGATGGCCAGGATTAACGATTTATTTTTCAGAATCATCTCACGGCGCTCTTCTGTGATTCCATAGCGTGCAATCAAATCATCCACCCGTTTGTGTACCGAGACCACCTCATCATGCATCACACATTTATCGGCATAATATACGATTTCACGCTCCTCAAGCCGGCCTTCGGCATTGAAATCGGTGAAAAACAAATGTTGTTCAACGATGTATGCCACGGACGGAAAACCGAGAGTGCGAAGCAGCTCTGCGCCGGTTAAATCATGCCGCTCACCGGTTTCAATGGAACGAGTTTTAGTGATATCGTGAAGAAGCGCGCTTGCAACTACCAGCGCTCGATTTATTGTGCTTCCATTTGAAAGATTTTCAATAATCTTAACTGCGACGTTCATCACCTGCCTGGAGTGTGCAATGATGTTGGGAAGCATATGATACTCCCGCATCAGGTCGAAGCACTCTTTTTCGGTGGGTAATCGTTCCAAGATTTCAGCCTCACTTTTCACAAAGCCTATAGGCATTGCCGATGGTGTCAATATTTTTTAACAAGCGCGCACGATGGGAATTTCGCTCCAGGAGGTTGTATAGCGCGGGGAGAGAAACGCGCGGCGCATATGCCATGATTGTGTAATCCCTTCTGAGGCGCAAAACACTGTCCGTGCCCCGAAACGCGCGTTGAGGCGGTCAATTACGGAAAAAATTTGCTTGTCACGTGAAATTGTATGCGCGGATCCAAAAAGTCCCGCGGATTCAAACCGGCCGTCCACGATTTCCGCAAGCATCACCCCGGCTTTTTTGTAGCGGAAGCCCTTGCGATAGATTTGCCCAAAACAATGGATGGCATGCCGGACGAGCGCAAAACCGGAAGAGGTGGGCAGAGGAAGACGATA
>DYLV01000219.1 GCA_020721925.1 Leptospira biflexa | reverse complement strand
ATCAGGAAATTTTACGGCAGGGGTTTCGTAAAAACCCCAGGAAAAAAGTAGATACGGAATTTTCATGAACACAATTCAAACTATCTTTCTTTGGTGATGCAGAAAGCAAATGAGGATCTCATCGGTGAGTTCGGCGATTTGGGGTATTACATGCGCGGTATTCTCCTGCGGTTAAAGGGAAATATTGTCGAATACGTCAATGCCGCGCATATTGATCTTCTCCTCAGACGTTATTCATCAGATGTGCGGGGAGTGAAAAGCGGGAGTAAAGAATTTAAGGGAAACTTCCTCGGCCTCGAAGCAATGCGAGACCGGTTCAGTACAGTGCAGTTTACAATTGCAAGAGGCGATGTCCTTCTGCTCTGTACGGATGGTCTGGTGGAGTGCTGCGATTCGAATGGGATGCAATATGACATTGAAAGGCTTAAACATGTGTTTGCAGAGGCGCCAGTTGAAGAAAGTGCGCGCGCGATGCTTGATTTCATCCTTGCCGATTTTCATGCCTTCGCGGGAAAAAGCGATAATTTCCGCGATGATGTTACCCTGCTGGTTGTAAAAAGAACTGCGTAAAAATACTGCTGCCGGCATTTTTCACTTGCCGCCTGATTGTGCGTATGCGAATCTTCTCATCGGTATTCTGTGAGGAGGTTTTCTATGGGATTTTCATGCGGGATTATTGGCCTTCCGAATGTCGGCAAATCGACTATCTTCAATGCGCTTTCCGGCGCGCACGCGGCCATGGCAAATTATCCCTTCTGCACCATCGAGCCGAATAAGGCGGTAGTGCCGGTTCCGGACGAGCGGCTTATCCAGATCGCTGAACTTTTAAAAAAGCACAATCCCATTCAAACCAGAATTGAATTTATCGATGTTGCCGGGCTGGTGAAAGGCGCCGCGCAAGGAGAAGGGCTGGGCAATAAATTTCTGGGGAATATTAGAAACGTAGACGCGGTGGCGCATGTCCTTCGCTGTTTTCATCACGACGATGTAGTGCATGTGGTGGGAGAAATCGATCCGGTTCGCGATGCGGAAATCGTCAACACCGAGCTTATGCTTGCCGATCTCGAGGTGCTCTCACGGGCGCGCGAAAAAATCATCAAGCTGGCACATTCCGGCGATAAGGCCGCACGCCTTAAATGCGATGTGATCGAGCGGATGATGGCGCATTTGAATGAAGGGAAAATGCTTACGTCGTTTCATATATCGGAAGAGGAAGAAAGTATTGTTCGGGAATTCGGACTCATCACCACCAGGCCGATGATGTACTGCGCGAATATTGGAGAAGGCGATGATGGAACCGAAGAGGCGGCAGCGGTGGCCGAGCTTGCAAAAAAGGAAAAGGCTGCGTGTATTATTCTTTCGGGTAAACTGGAGGAAGAGATTTCGGAACTTTCTGCTGATGAGAAAAAGGATTTTCTTGTGTCCATGGGAATTGAGGAGTCGGGGTTGGATAAAATGATAAAAACTGCGTACAGCCTTTTAGATCTCATCACCTACTATACCGCGGCCACCGAGCTTCAGGCATGGACTCTGAAGCGCGGCACTGTGGCGCAAAAGGCCGCCGGAAAAATACATACCGATTTCGAAAAGGGATTTATTCGCGCGGAAGTCTTCAATTTTACCGATCTGTTATCCCTCGGTTCGGAGCACGCCGTTCGAGAAAAGGGGCTTTTGAGGGTTGAAGGCAGAGAGTATGTAATCAGAGATGGTGATATTGTTCATTATCTCTTTAATGTGTAAATTGGATAAACAATCATGGCTCTGATGCTTTTGTCGAAGCGCGTGTTCGCCGATAGTATGTGTAGGGTACTCATGTCCTCGGTTATCCCGGGAGAAAGCAGTTTTGATATCTCTGCGCATGGTGTATGCCGGACGAGTGATATAATAATTTATAGGAAGGGAATAACCGTGCGATGAGCTTGAGCGCTTCGCGGATTTTCTGGAAAGTTTTTTCGGTACAAAACAGGGAATTGAAGTTCGTTATCCCTCTTTTCCTGTTGTATCTACTGTCCGGTTCGTTTTATGCGGTGGGACAGATCTATGCCGAAACGCTGTTTTTAAAATCATACGGTGCGGGCGGTCTTTCCCGATTTTTCGTCTACAACGGCATTGCGCTCATTGTGGCGGGCATTGTGTACAACTATGTGCTTCTTCGTGTCTCTCTGAAACGCGGGTATTATGTGCTCATCGCGTTTTTCAGCGGATTGATTTTGGCTTCCTTACATATGTCACTCGAAGCGCATCCCCGGCTTCCCTTCTATCTCTACATGGGGAACTATCTTTTTACCTTCTATCTGGATATTCATTATTTTAATTATTCCTATCAGTTCCTTTCCATTCAGAGTTCAAAGCGCTTGCTTCCTTTTCTCATGGGGGGGGGCAAATTAGGCGGCATCATCGGCAGTATTTCCCTCATTGCGCTTTTCGGGCAGGATGTGATGCAATGGGGAGGAATGTGGTGGTGCATAAACGGAATCGTTCTGGCAGCCCCGGTTGTGTGGTTAGGATTTATCTTCAGAGGAGCGGACAGGAAAGCCTCTCTTGAGAAAAACGAGCTTTTGCCCGATGAGCATATTCTTGAAAAAATCATCAAAAGGGTACTGCTCTCTTTTTCCTCATCCATCTTTTACGTGTCCGTTCTTGTGGTCTTTGTGATGGCGCAGGTAAACACCGTTGCGGAATATTATTTTGCGGCAATATTCAACAGCGCTTTTCAGTCTCGAAATGACCTCGCGCTTTTTCTTTCAATATACACCTTTGCGTCGGATTTTGTGACGCTTGCAGTTCAGATCTTCATCACGGCGCGAATCATCCGAATTTTTGGCGTGAAAAAATCGAATTACATTTATCCGGCCTCTTTCGCCGCTTTTTTTACCTGCATGATGTTATTCCCCGGGCTGGCGGCGGGTGTGCTTCTTCGCTTTTTCCGGAAAAGCCTCAGCATGATGTTCCGGCAGCCGGTTTTCAACATCATTCTATCTTCG
>DYLV01000218.1 GCA_020721925.1 Leptospira biflexa | reverse complement strand
CCATTTGCCGGAGGACAAAACGGCAGCCCATTTATCGAGTTCAAGTCCGGAGGTGAAATGTTCACCGTGCGCGAACAGTACGCCACAGCGAAGTTCGGAATTGTTGTGCAGTTCGGTATATGCGCGCGCCAGCTCTTCATACATTTCCAGATCGAATGCGTTACGCTTCTGTGGGCGATTAAGTCCCATAAGCAGCACATGTCCGCGCCTTTCGACGGTAATTCTGGTATATTCCATAATGATACCTCTTTATGGCGATGAGTACCAAAATTGTTGAACCCACACGGCGTGTCAAGCATAGAAGGATAAAAATTGCGAGAGTGATTATTTTATTATACGAATAATGAAATAATTGCAACCATTACTCGTTTTTGAGTGTCTTTTATATGGATGCTATCTACGTCTTCGTGAAAATAGAATGGTAGTAGTAAAGATATTTTAATGAAAAGATTCAGGCTGCACTACACAATTTTCAATACCCCAATTATCAGCCCATTCCTCCGACTGGTGGCATTGCTTTTGATGAAAATTACAGGGTGGAAAACGGATGGCGATTTGCCGGACGTGAAAAAATATGTGCTGGTGGTTGCACCGCATACCTCAAACTGGGATCTTTTTTATGGTATTCTCATCGCGTTTGCGTACCGATTGAAGGTGTACTACATGGCTAAACATCAACTTTTCCGTTTCCCCTTTGGTGCGATCATGCGATGGCTGGGAGGAATCAGAATTGATCGTTCGCATGCAGGAAATAACGTGGCGCAGACAATTCAGAAGTTTATAGAACATGAAGAACTGGTCATTGCAGTCCCTCCCGAAGGCACCCGGTCGAAAGCGCCGGGATGGAAATCGGGATTTTACTATATTTCGCGCGGTGCCGGTGTTCCGATTGTGCTTGCATTCATCGATTACGGAAGAAAGAGGGCCGGTATAAAGGGGGTGATCTTTCCTTCCGGAAATATTGAGGACGACATGGAGATCATTCGCCAGATGTATTCTGATGTGAAAGGCAGACATGATAATCAGAAAAACGAAATACGGATTTTGCCCGATGAATTACGGCGGTATGCAAAGCACCATGCCGATCGGAAAGAGACCGACTAAATTTTTCCTGTCGGTCTCTTTCTCAATGTAGGGAATGATGAATTTTTTGGGGCACGAATGTTATATAGGCTTATGCGTATGTGCGTGCGTATGTGAATTGAGTGTTATCAGAAAAGGGCGCTTGTTGACACACTCACATTGGTGATAGTCTCTTCATCTCCGCGGATTTTTCCATCGCCATTTTTGTCTTCGAAGGTGATGAGATACTTGATATCGACGCTCACGCCTTCAGAAAGACCGATGCCCAGCACCGCGCTCATCACCGTGCTTTCGGTTTTCCATTCGAATTTTTCCACGTTGTTCTGCACGTAGTAGGCTTTTGCCTTCGTGATGAATGGAATGATGTTTTTATTGAGCGCGAGCTCGCCGCGAATCGACTTGTCGTTGATATCGCCCCACTTCATGTCCTGGTATTCCGCGCGCCCCGTGATGATATTCCAGAAATTGAGCTTTACACCTGCCATATACCCTTTCGCTTCCAACGCGGATTGAAGCTGTTCTTTTTTCGTGACAATAACTAAATTGCCCGTGCCGTCATCGACATACTTCGCGCGTTGAAGATCGTAGGTATCGTTGTAGTAGTTGAAAATGAACTTATCGGATTGTTGACGATAGTCGGCATATAGTTCGAGAAATGAACCGACCGACATGCGTACACCAGGCGCAGAGTATCCCCACCCGTCGGTCTGAAAATTTCTGGCGAACTGAGTGTAGATGTCGAATTTTAGGTATTGAAAATCTAAAAGCAGAAGACCCGCATCGACAGACCAGAAACCGGTCTTTGAGCGTATGTCCCTGATATTTTGCAAATCAGTTTTTTCAATCGGAGAAAGCAGCCCTGCGGCGATGAGTTCATTGATTGCCGTGTCGCTGATGCCCTTTCCGCGATAATAATCGATATCGGTTGCGTACTGATCGTTTTCTGGATAACGGTCGATTTCATCTGGATATCCGTCATCGTCGGAGTCGCGAAGGCCATTGTATTCATTCAGATCGCCGGCAATTGATGCACCTATCTGAAAACGTGAAAATGGTTTTATAAAAAGTCTGCCGCCGCCCATGAAGCCTCGTTTGTCCCGGGCGAGTTCTTTCATGTCGTTGATAATAAATTCTCCGCCCCAATGTTCGGCATTAATACCGAGCTCAAGCCCCTGTCGTTTGTAGGTGGGATATTCGAGCATGTTGGTATATCCGTAAATGAGTGTTCCATAGCCGAGCGTTGACCACTCCAGACCGCCATAGCGGAAATAAAAAAGATCTCCTTTCTGGCCGAAGCGAATGAAGTACACTTTATCGACATAATCCTGCCAATCGTTCCAGTCTTCTTCACGGACTTTCCCTTCATCATCCAGTAAGACATGCACATCGAGACCGATGCCGAGTTTCCAGAGCTTAATTTCCGGCCGAAGACCAATTTGCTGATAGTTTTGTCCATTGATTGATACCGCACCGAATACAGCACCCATGCCGAAATCATAAGGGCTTGGTGCTTCAGCAGGGGGTTGATCTGCAGGGGCTTTTGGAGTCTCCTGTGCGAAAATTCATGTAGTGAGTGAAAGAAAAATAAAAAAAACGATTATTGGCTGTTTCATGCACCCTCCTATGAAATGATGACTAAAAATTATATCTTCGTGTATTGCATTCAACGACAATAATTAGTATAAACAATTACGTGCAATTTTTCAATAAAATTTTAAAAATTCTGATAGATTATTTCGTCTGCTTGATAGTTTTATGATCTTTTTTTTCTGTTGATTTAAAGGTTCGAAAGTGGTTTTTAAGATATCTAAATAAAAAAATTTTTTGTTTTTTTTAATTCAATCGTATTAATGAGTAGAAGGATATATTTTTATAGGAGGCCATGATGTATATCGACACAACCTATGTGATGCGTGAGG
>DYLV01000217.1 GCA_020721925.1 Leptospira biflexa | reverse complement strand
ATTCCAGTTTTCTTTGGCGGTGACCGTCACTTCGCAGAGCGCGTCCGATCCGCCGGTGATGGCAACCAGGTTAAAAGATTCTATTACTGCCGACGTTCCAGTGATTTTCTTTACGGCGTTGATTCCCGCGTCCACGCCTCCGTTTCCATGAGCCACATCGAATGTTTCTTCGCCGCCCTTCTCGCGGTCCTTGATGGTAACAAGCGTCATGGGAGGCGAATACATGCCGGTGGATATCTGCACGTTTGTGACTTTGTATCTGCCTTTTTCCTTGTATACTGCTTCGCCAATGAGCACTTCAATGTCCTCATCAAAAATTTCTTTTTTCACATCCGCAAGCGCTTTGAAATATTTAAAGAAGCGATCCAGATCATCACCGGAAAGGTTATAGCCCAGATATTTCAACCGGTCGATGACTGCGTGACGGCCCGAGTGCTTGCCCAGAACCAGCGTCGATTTCGAGATTCCCACATCTTCCGGTCGCATAATCTCATACGTCATGGTATTTTTCAAAACGCCGTCCTGATGAATGCCCGATTCATGTGCGAATGCGTTTGCGCCCACAATCGCTTTATTTGGCTGGACTGTGACGCCGGTGATGTGAGTTAACAGTTTGCTGGTTGGGACAATCTGTTGTGTGCGTATATCGGTGTGGACATTGAACAGATTGCTTCGGGTTTTTATTGCCATGACGATTTCTTCCAGGGAGGTGTTGCCTGCGCGCTCGCCAATTCCGTTTACCGTACACTCAACCTGCCGTGCGCCGGCCTGAATTGCGGCAAGGGAGTTGGCAACTGCAAGCCCTAAATCGTTATGACAATGCACAGAGATAATGATATTTTCAATACCGGTGACATTTTCTCTGAGATACTTGATTAACTCGTAAAATTCCGAGGGGATGGTGTAGCCGACCGTATCGGGAATATTGATTGTGGTGGCACCAGCTTTGATTACCGCTTCAATCATTTTCGCCAGATATTCCCGATTGCTTCTTGTGGCGTCCATTGGAGAAAATTCCACATTGGACGTATAGTGATGGGCGCGCTTTACCGCTTCGACGGCCTGTTCCAGTACCTGCTCGCGAGTCTTTTTAAGCTGATATTCTATGTGGATATCTGAACTGGAAATAAATGTATGAATGCGGGGATTTTCTGCATTCTTGATTGCATCCCATGCCGTATCGATATCATCGAAATTGGCCCGCGCCAGCCCGGCAATCTGTACTCCTTTCGCACTCTGTGCAATTTTTTGCACTGCTTCAAAATCGCCTTTCGAAGCGATGGGAAATCCCGCTTCAATAATGTCAACCCCCAGCTTCATGAGTTGATTGGCGAAGTGAAGCTTTTCGTTAATATTCATGCTGAAACCCGGCGATTGCTCGCCATCCCGCAAGGTAGTGTCGAAGATATATATTTTATTACTCATACTAATCACCTCTTATTTGTTATACTATCGAAAATTGTTAAGGTATTTGTTCAGGTAAGCTTCCTCGGGATCATGTCCCTGCACCTCCGTACAAAGGGAATAAAAAAGGCCGCCAGAGGGGCTCTCTGACGGCCTTTGCGAATTTACGCATTAATCCGCAATTACATCACGATGCCCCCTGATGGCATGTGCCACTCGATAGTAATAGACCTCGCAGGGGGAGTACACTGATGCTGATTCGTGATTGCATTGCAATTTCCGTTTGTCAAAAACCAATAAAGCACAGGTGTGATTTTCGTCAATATTATTTACGGTTTTTTTGTGAAAAATAAAAGCGTTTTTTCGATGTTTCAACACATTTTTGAAATTCCGGGGTAAACTGCCGCATTCAGATCTGTTTCGCGTATATTTAACTCGATCAAGGGGTCAGAGCCTCACATGTTGACCTGAGTGAAATGGGAAAACACGTCGTGGAACACAGATTGATAAGCTCGCTTCGGTTTTTAACGTTCAGTTTAAAAAAATTGTTTGTGATGTGGGTCTCTACGGTCCGGAGGGAAATATTGAGACCTGCAGCGATTTTTTTGTTATTGTTGCTGACGTAAATGAGCAGAATCATCTGGTATTCCCGTTCAGTTATTCCGCGTTTTTTCAGCTCGGAATACCTCTCTGGTAACTGTTTCGCAGAGAGGATATATCCCGCGAAATCTTGAAAACGGTCCCAAAATATGGTAAGATGCGCCGTTGTAGGGAGCAGTTTCTCATCATCTGAGAGAATATTCAACGTGAATTCCAGCTCGGTTTTATTGCTCAGTGTATCCATCTGTCGTCTTATGAGTTCGTGCTCAAAAAAGAGTTGCTCCAGGGATGGAATGGCAGTTTTAATGCTCATCCTTTCCCGAAGTGCTCTGTTTACCCACACGACGTTTCTCTCTCCATTGATTAAAATCACGAATTCGTGAATAGAATCCAGTGCATCAAAGTAGAGACTGCGTTCGTAGATACCAAGAAACCGATATTTAGACATGGCATACCATATAAGAGTGATCCATATCTGACTGTATAGAGGGGCCTGTCCATAGGTCATGTAATCAAAGAGAAGAGGAGCGAGAAAGGGTTCAAGATTGTAGCTTCCGATGGTAAAGATGATAGCGAAAAATATTATCCTGCTTTGCCTTCAAATTCTCATACTTGTGCTCCGCTGCATGTGGCGATAGAGCAGGATAAGGGCAATGATATAATACGAAAGGTAGTTCACCACGAGGAGGTGGAATGTTGGGTTTCCGTAATCAGTATGGAGCACCCAGTATTTCCCCGCGCGTGATACCCCTGTGAAGACAATACCGTCAGTAAAGCTTATATACAAAAATATGATTGAAGGCAAGTACAAAAGCAACGGCCATGAATTCCTTGCGGTGCCTGTGTAGCGGAGGGTAAAGTGAAGTACTATCGCGTGCAGGAAGATATAGCCGGGAGAGGTGAGGGTGAGCCAGAACATCGCGTCTTCCCTATTGTTCGCCGAGTAGCCGAAGGCAGCAGCGAAAAGCCATATTGCGATGGCGGTGCAAATGAGCGTGAGAAGCTGGTTGTGTGTTGATC
>DYLV01000001.1 GCA_020721925.1 Leptospira biflexa | reverse complement strand
CCGCAAAACATTTTCGCAGTGCCCTCGGTCAGGTGGTGAACTTTTTTTACACACTTCAGGGAGAATCCGCCGGTGCACAGGCATTTGCGAATTTCGATACTTATCTTGCCCCGTTTATTCGTTATGATGGCTTATCGTACCGCGAAGTCAAACAGTGTCTTCAGGAATTCGTGTTCAACATGAACATTCCTACGCGTGTGGGATTTCAAACGCCATTTACCAACATCACGCTTGATTTAAAGATCCCTTCAAACATTGCCGATGAGTATGTGATTATCGGCGGCGAATTCAAAGACAAACAGTACAAAGACTTTCAGCATGAAATGAATCTTTTCAACCAGGCATTCGCAGAATGTCTGCTCGAAGGAGATGCGTCACATCGAATTTTCACCTTTCCTATTCCTACGCTGAATATCTCTAAAGACTTTGAATGGGATAATCCTTCTTTTGATAAAATATGGGAACTCACCGCAAAATACGGAATTCCCTATTTTGCAAATTTTGTAAATTCAGACATGAACCCGGAAGACGCGCGGTCGATGTGCTGCAGGCTTCGCCTTGATAACCGTGAACTGAAAAGCAGAGGCGGAGGACTGTTCGGTGCCAATCCGCTTACGGGCAGTATTGGCGTGGTGACGATAAATATGCCCCGCCTTGGATATCTTTCCCAGGATGAAGATGAATTTTTCAGACGGCTCTATCTCCTGATGAATCTTGCGAAAGATTCCCTTGAGATCAAGCGTAAAGTGCTTGAAAACTTTACCCAGAACAATCTCTATCCTTATACCAAACACTATCTCGGAGACATATATAAACGGTTTGGAAAATATTGGACCAACCATTTTTCCACCATCGGACTGGTGGGAATGAATGAAACCTGCCTGAACCTCTTCGGAGGTGATATTGCATCCAGGGAAGGCAAGGAATTTACCCTTCGCGTCCTCAGCGCCATGCGCGAGCGCATTTTCCAGTATCAGAGCGAAACTGGAAATCTGTATAATCTTGAAGCTACGCCGGCCGAGGGGGTCAGCTATCGCTTCGCTAAACACGATAAAAAAACCTATCCGGAAATAATCACTGCCGGCAAGAAGGAGCCCTACTACACAAATTCCGTTCATCTGCCAGTGGGGTATACCGACGATCTTTTCGAAGTATTCGATCATCAGGACGCCTTGCAGACGCAGTTCACCGGCGGTACGGTAGTGCATGCGTTTGTTGGTGAAAAAATCGATGATCCGCTTATTGTGAAGACGCTGGTAAAGAAAATTTCGTCGAAATATGCGCTCCCGTATTTCACCATCACTCCAACCTTCAGCATTTGCCCGGTACATGGATATATTCCCGGTGTGCACAAGTATTGCCCATATGAGCATACACCCGAGCAGCTTGAAATGTACGGCATTGAGGTAGGAGAGAATGATGCCGATACTAATAATGATGTGAAACTGGCAATGTGACGGGACGTGATGCCCTTCATACCCGGTATGCTGCAATCAGGAGGAATTGGTAATGAAAAAAGAAAAGAGAATCCCCGTTGAAGTGTATTCCCGCGTCGTGGGATATTTTAGACCCGTAAATCAGTGGAACAAGGGAAAGCGAGAAGAGTTCAGCGAGCGGAAGCATTTTACCGTAAAATCATCCCGGGCTGCGGTATATGAATATAAAGGGAATTCATAAAACCTCGCTCATAGATTATCCCGGAAAGATATGTTCGATATTTTTTTCCGGTGGATGCAATATGCGCTGCCGCTATTGCCATAACCCGGAACTCATTAAAAAGAAAGATGAGAATCCCGTGGTGGAAAATGATGAAGCGATCGCCTTTGTAGAGAAACGAAAAGATCTTCTGGATGGAATCGCAATCTCAGGAGGTGAACCGACTTTATCAAAAAATTTAATCCCTTTTTTGCGGTCATTGCGCACAACCGGCATTTCAATCAAACTTGATACCAATGGCCTCAAACCTCATGTGATCGAGATCGCGCTTAAAGAAAACCTTGTCGATTATATCGCGCTCGATATTAAGACATCGCCAGAAAAATACGGTGATCTCACCGGGCGCGATGATGCGTTCCCTTATGTCATACAGACGCTGAGGACCATTCAGGCTGCCGGCATCGATTATGAAATTCGCACCACCTGCATCCCCACGTATGTTGAATTTGAAGATATTAAAAAAATTGCACGCGAAATTGTGTTCGTAAAGCGCTACTATCTTCAACAGTTTGTGCCGGAAAAAACGCTCGATGAATCTTTTTCACACCTCGTTCCGTTTTCTCGCCGGGTGCTTGAATCATATCGCAATTTCCTTCTTGGGTATGCGGAAGTATGCGCCATTCGTGGATTGTGAGAAAATCCACGCTTCATTTTCTCATTGTTCTTGACTTTTTTTATTTCCTGATACATGATCATACAATCGCAACCTTTCAAAGCGGAGGCCTGGTATGGTAAAGCGCATATGGGCGGCAGTAATCATTTTTATTGGAGCGATAGTATTTATTCTCATTTCGGTTTTATGGATAATAAACCCTGAAGGCAAAAGGGCAGAGATATGCAGGAAACACGGTATTCCTTTCAGAGCGATTATTGCGCACAGGGGTGCGTCGTTCTATGCGCCGGAAGAAACAGAGCCCTCCTATCTTTTAGCACGCGATTTAGGGGCCGATTATCTTGAAGCCGATATTCAGCGCACGAAAGATGGCGTGCTCATCGCACTGCATGATGATACCCTTGAACGCACCACCAATGTAGCGGCGGTTTTTCCCGGCAGAGAAAAGGACTATGTCGAGACTTTTACGCTTGCGGAACTGCGAAAACTTGATGCAGGATCGTGGTTTAATGCGAAATTTCCGGAAAAAGCACGAAAAAGCTTTTCTGGTCTAAAAATTCTTACACTGGAAGAATTTCTGAGAATTGCTGTCGGCGGGAGTCATAAACCAGGTATTTATTTAGAAATTAAATCTCCAAAGCGCTTCCCCGGCATTGCCCGTCGGCTCATTGAAATTCTCACACGCTTCGGTTGGATTGGTGGTGAGTTTTCAGCATCAACAGGTGGAACAGATATGGTCACTGTAGGCATTTCTTCGGGCCGGGTGATTCTTCAATCGTTCGATCCTGAATGTGTGGCAGAATTTACACAATACGCACCATCTGTTCCACGATTATATTTGTACGGCGCTGAAGAGATTGAAAAAGCAGGATGGCAGACAATTCTCAGAACTGCGATTGGACAAAAGGCTGGCTTTGGTCCTTCGGGCTATGTAGCCATGCCTTTTAAAAACAGTGAGGCACATCGAGCGGGTCTTTTCGTTCACGTGTATACGATCAATAAGGCATGGCAGGCGCGCGCGCTTTCACTTTTTGGCGCCGATGGTTTTTTTACCGACAGAGCGGACTTGTTGCTTGAGATCTATGGCAGGCGACCGTCGGAAACTATTGGAAACATTTTCGCAAAGCACGGGTATTGATAACGCACCTATGCCGAATCTTCCATCCCTTCTGGCAGATATACCACTTCGCGTGAGCTTTGTTCCCATGCGGGGGTGTGTCCATTTCTGCTCGTTCTGTGCAGATAATTCCGGGAAAAGAGTGGATTTTTTCCCCTACGATGCGATACGCAAATCGATTTGCGAGTTTCCTTTTCCACTTCGCAGGGTGGCGCTCTATAACTCATGCGATGCACTTGCATACCGATGGCATACTGCGAAAAAACTTTATACAATTGTTGATATCGCTTTGCTTTTTAAACAGAAAGGGTGCAATGAGCTTTTAATTTCATCGCCGGGAATTGCAGCCAGTGATATAAATCGCAGTATCTTAAAAGAGATAGCGTCGGATAATTCCTTTTCTTTAATGCTTTCTTTTAACAGAGAGCATGCCCTTTCTCGGGAAAGATTGGGAGAATTTTTTTGGACTGCCAAAGAAATTCTGAAATACCGAAGGCTTGTTGTTCGATTGGTGTACTGCTCGCCTGGGGAAAAAGACGTCCTCCTTGGTGAATTGCAGCGCATGTTCGGACAAGAAATGTTAAGTGATCCCATTACAAATAGAGGAGTGAGCGTTGAAACAGTTCCCGCTGCGCCCATTGGCAGAGGAAGATTTATTTATTTTAACAATGCGAAAAACAATATCCAATGGAAACGGCCGGTTGAATTGATGATTCTTAGTATGTTCCGGAATGAGCGAGCACTTCGCGATGTTCGTTATATCGCAAAACGAAGCTACGAGGAATTTCTTCAACATGCAGCAGTGCAATTCAGTGGAATGTTTATATTTCTTTTTATTCCTGATTTTAGCGGTGGCACATTGGTGCTTAAAATGACAGACGTGGGAAAAATAGTCCGCACGAGGGGAGCATCAATAGCAACGCATTTTCATTTTGACAGCAAGTTGAAAAAATTTGTAAATATCACATCCGATGGTGCGAATAAGACTCTTGACCTGCTGCTGTTCGATGTGCGCAACTGCATCCTTTCGGATTTCATTCGCTATATTGAAAGCCGTGTTGAACCGGAAAATAAAAGATGCGCCGCAAAAGTATTCGCCGCGATTATGGCATCGGATATTGTCAATGAAAAGTGCGCAATTGGGGATGCCGTAAAAATGATTCCGCTGAATGAAGAATATGTGCATTATCTAAAATCCGCTTTTGAGTGTATACTTGAAGAACGCGGAATTTTCCCACGCAATGTGCGCAGCTATTTTCCCGTTGTGCTGGAATATCTTCGCACAAAAGGTGAAATTATTTAAATTGGTAAGCGAGTTTGACAAACCACCAGTGTCGGTTTATCCCATCAGCGGTTTTCATGCCGGAAAAGACAATGCTGTTAAAAAGCGCCACCATTGCGTAGCGTTTTTTAACTGTACGAAATACAGAGGAATGTGAGAACTCTTTTTGATATTTATTGGCAAGCCATCTGCTCCAAGGAGGATTTCCGTGCCGAATAATGAAATCTGCGGCAAAGTGTGCATTTTCCATTGACGTGATGATTCCCGAAACCCCGCTTGCTTCCAGAAATCCAATCGCGTCGCCGATAAGGACAAGACCAGGAATTGGAACGGAGTGACGATGCAGTCTTCCCACGGGAACGTATGTCGCAGATTCGTGGAGATTCTTCGTCGGTTTCATGAGGGCGGATAGACGCGGATAAACAGATTTTGCTTCATGCCAGATTTCAAGAAAACGGTTGGTGTCGATACGAGACGGGATAATGCCCTGTTTAAACGCCGGGTCGGGCGGAAGATAAAGCCCGGTTTCGCACTGACCATTGCCGCGCGGGAAGACAAATGCAATGAGAGCTGAAAAATCCTTTGCGCAGGAAATCTCTCCCGCGCCAATGAAAAAATATTCAAACCCATCATAGTCGCTATGAAAATTCTTTACGATGTTTTTCACAATTAGTGTATTCATCGTTTCGTAAGAAACACCTGCATATCGACCTAAATTGCTTGTATGTCCGTCGCATGCAAAAATTGTTCTGCTGAAAATCTTTTCACCATTTTTCAACATAACGCCGATGCATGATCCATCCGAGATTATGGGTGCTTTGACTTCTGATGACATTCGGAATTTTGCACCGGAGGATTTTGCTTTTTTGGTAAGGGCGTTGATGAGATTGCGCCACTCAAATACATGTGATTTCCTTGTTCCAGAGAGGGTAATGGTAAATGATTTTTTTGCTCCGGGGCTGTTGAATTTGCGCTTTGATGTTGCCAGGAGGCTTATATGTGGAATGAATTCGTCTCCAAGCGTTTGACTAAAAATAGGATGATTGTACACTGTTTCGGCTCTCGGCAGGGGGCCCGGGATTTTTCCTTTTTCGCAGACGAGGACAGAAAGACCCCTTTGTGCGCAGAAAATCGCAGCAGTGAGGCCCGCAGGCCCCGCACCACTTATGATGATATCGTATGATTTTTCAGGATGTTTGGCGCGTGAAAATCTCATAACGCCATTGTAAATGGCAGTGTTTATTTTTCAAATCAAATTAAACAGTTTTTCTGTATTTATCGCGAAAGTTATTTTTCCTTTAATGTAGCAAGCTTTGATTGCATCATCTTACCGGAAAGAAAAAGGTGCGCATCGCGCGCCGATTCCTGTGGGATTTCCTCCATGGGAATATGGCCCACCCCCTGATAGACAATAAATTTCGCATGCGGTAGTTCGTTTTTCCACTTCGGGAATATTTCTTCGTATGGAATCCAGATATCTTTTGATCCCCACATCACCAGTACAGGATGTGGTATGGTTTTTAAGCCTTCGGAAAGTGTATCGAGCGATGAATACTTTCTCATTTCAAAAAAAATATCAATCCATGCAGCCTTATTTCCTTCACGCATGGCGAGTTCGAAGTATCGGGTTTGTGTATCAGCTTTTATTCTTTTTGGATCACCATAGACCTGTGCTACCGCTTTATTGATGAAAAATCGAGGGATCATTTTTCGTGCAAAAGGACGCACGAGTGGATTAATTGCAAAGTTCAAAAGCCATGGCATATCCTGTTTGAAGCCGACAGAATCAATCAGAATGAGCTTATCGACCTTTTTCGGGTGTTTCAGACAATAGTTCCATGAAATATATCCACCGAGAGAATTTGCGGCAATGGAAAACTTTTCCAGTCCTATTGCAGTGACGAATTTATCGAACATCATCACATAGTTTTCTGGAGTATATTTCCCATCGGCTAAGGGCCCTGTAAGCCCAAAACCGGGATTATCGATGCGAATCAGTCTGTAATGATCCTTGAGTTCTTTCACCCAGCCATCCCATGTATGGAGAGATGCACATACCCCGTGAAGGAGCACAATTGCAGGACCTTTGCCTTCGTCACGGTAATGGATTGTTGTGCCATCGATTGTAATGAATTTTGAGTGCTCATTTGCGTATTTCGATTTTAAATCTTCAAGAGGAATTGTGCGCATGCCGAGGGTCGTGCATCCTGCGAGAAAGGGGATAAGAAGCAGCGGGGTTATTATCTTTCTCAATTTCATAAGTCCTCCCATGGCTAAAAAATGATTTAGAAGAAATTTAATACTGACATGTCAGTATTATTGATTTGTTTGTCAAGCATAATACTTATGCAGGTTCTGTTGCCTTTTCTAAAAGTGAAAGTTTTTTTTCCATGTCAATCATCTGATCGCGAAGGACGGCGGCCTTTTCAAACTCAAGCGCTTCAGCAGCAAGAAGCATTTCTTCTCGAATCGATTTGATCATGGCCGAAAGTTCGGATTTTGAATTTGTGGTATATGCTTTTTTGTATTCGGCAACATAACTGGCATAGCTGTCTTCACTGTGATATTCACGCTCGATGATGTCCATCACCTCTTTTTGTATTGAGGCAGGGGTAATGTGATGCATACGATTGTATTGCTCCTGAAGTGCCCGGCGGCGATTGGTTTCATCAATTGCCTGACGCATGGAATCGGTTACTGTATCGCAGTACATTATGACCATGCCGTTGACATTGCGCGCCGCGCGTCCTGCAGTTTGCACAAGCGACCGATAGGAGCGAAGAAAACCTTCCTTATCGGCATCAAGTATCGCCACAAGCGATACTTCGGGCAGGTCGAGCCCTTCGCGAAGAAGGTTTATTCCCACAAGACAATCGAACACGCCTTTGCGCAGATCTCTGAGTATTTCCACGCGTTCAATTGTCTCGATTTCAGAATGCAGATAATTCGCCTTGATGCCAGCATCAAGAAGATAATCGGTGAGGTCTTCAGCCATTTTTTTTGTGAGAGTGGTCACCAGGGTGCGTTCGTTCCGCGCAACGCGCTTGTTCACTTCCCCAATAAGATCGTCTACCTGGTGTGCGGCAGGGCGTACTGCAATGATTGGATCCAGAAGTCCTGTGGGGCGTATCACCTGCTCGACTATCTGTTCGCTTACCTCGAGTTCAAAATCACCCGGTGTTGCGGAAACAAAGACCGCATTCCTAATGATACCCTGGAATTCTTCAAAATAGAGGGGACGATTATCAAGTGCTGAAGGGAGTCTGAAGCCATGTTCAACAAGGTTCATTTTTCTGGAGCGGTCGCCTTCGTACATGCCCCGAACCTGAGGGATGGTCACATGGGATTCATCGATAAACATCACAAAATCGCCTTTAAAATAGTGCAGGAGACACTCTGGGGGCTCGCCGGGTTTTCTTCTGGCGATTATCCGCGAATAATTTTCTATTCCCGGGCAATAGCCCATCGTAAGAAGCATTTCCATATCGTATCGGGTACGCGTCTCAAGCCGCTTCGCTTCAAGAAGTTTTCCCGCTTTTGTTAATTCTGCAATGCGCTCTCTTAGCTCTTCTTCGATCAAACGGATTGTTTCTTTCATCTCTTCGGGCGGTGATACGAAATGTTTGGCGGGGTAGATGTATGTGGTGTCTTTCTTCTGTAAAATTTTTCCTGAGATCGGGTCAAATTCAAATAGTCTTTCAATTTCATCGCCGAAGAATTCAACACGGACTGCGTACTTCAAATACGCAGGAAAGACATCGACGGTATCGCCGCGCACGCGGAATGTGCCGCGCTGAAAGGCAACATCGTTTCGTTCATAATGAATTGTCACCAGTCGGCGGAGAAGTTCATTTCGGTCGATCACGTCGCCCACATGAAGGGGCACCTGCATGAGTTCGAAATTCATCGGGCTACCCAGACCATAGATACATGAAACCGAAGAAACAACGATCACATCATTGCGATCGATCAATGAGGACGTCGCCTTGAGTCGAAGCCGGTCGATTTCATCATTGATCGAGGCATCTTTTTCAATGTATAGATCCTGTGTGACGACGTAGGCTTCTGGCTGGTAGTAATCGTAGTACGAGACGAAATACTCCACCGCATTTTCGGGAAAGAATTCCTTGAATTCGCGAAAAAGTTGTGCGGCAAGGGTTTTGTTGTGTGTGAGAACTAACGTGGGCTTCCCAATTTTTTCTATGACTTTGGCCATGGTGTAGGTCTTTCCCGAACCTGTAACCCCGAGCAAAGTTTGGTATTTATAACCCTTTAAAATTCCTTCAACAAGTGCGCTGATGGCTTTTTTCTGGTCTTCTGAAGGAACAAAATTCGAAATGAGTTTAAATGGTGACATCATGAATCCAGGCAAGATAGGGTGCATGCCCCTGTATAATTGGTAGCGCAATGACTTCCGGGACTTCATATGGATGGATGCTTCGTATGGCGGCTTCAATTTTGGAAAAGTTCGATTCTTTGCTTTTGATAATGCAAAGGAATTCATTGTCGCGGCATAACTCAGCTTTCCAGTGATAGACGGAAACGATCCCTGATATGATGTTGACGCATGCAGCTAGCTTTCCTTCAACAAGGGTTTGCGCAACTTTTCCCGCAGTTTCTTGATTCGGTACAGTGCATAAAATGACAATTTCATTTGAAGGCATATATTCACTCTATTATTTTATCGTTCAAGACGTTTAGAAATTTCTCTCGCCTCATCGAGTGCTTTCTTTGCGATTTCCGGCGCTTTCGATAAATCTCGCATTCGTGTAATATGCTCCAGAGCTCTTTCCATAAGTCGCACCTGCATATCGAGTACAGATATTTCAAGTTCAGAACCATCACGGCCGAAAGCCATTATTTTTCTCCTCAGAGTAAACTTCTTTTAGGCAACTCGAAAAGGTGCTTTTTTTAGTAAAAAATCAGCGAAAAAAAAATGAACATCTCATTAAGCCGGTATGTAAATATTCCCTTATGTATTTTTGAAAAGATCGCTTCTCTTTCGTTTTATAAGTTCAGCGATGGCTTCTCGCTCTTCTTCGGAATACAATCTGAATTTATAATTCCCTTTTTTAGTTTTAAACTCAAAAAATGCTTCTCCGCTCCAGAGACTTTTCTTTTTGTGTCGCACGGAAAGAATGTCGCTATAGGATAGTTTTACGGATCTTTGATCTTTTTGTAGGTATTCATCGAAATTTTGCGATTCCAATTCTTTCATTTTTTGTGCAATGGCGGTTTCACTTTTTGCGCGAAGAGCGGAAAGGACCATCTTTGTTGCAACGCCCTCAATGCCATGGCTTGATACCTTTGCACCAAAACCTACCCAATCTGATGATAAATGAAAGAAATAACATGCGGTTTCCCCAAAAACGAGTTGAAAGGCACGAAGTGGGATACCGGGAAGAAGGACTCGCTCTATTACCAATTCAAGTTTCATTTTACCTGTTTCCCTTCTCTTTTGAAAGTGAAATTGTTTAAATTAATGAAAACTCAATCCTTTCATGGAATTTGTCAATATTTTTGCAATTGAGTTTTTCTTTATTATTTCACTTGACATCCGGTTCTATTTTTCTAAATAGTATGCAGAAAGCCCATTCGTATCGTATTTCTCCACATAAGAAGGAGGTATTATTATGAAAAAAGGTTTTATTTATCTTCTTGGCACCGCGATATGTGCAATGGCGATCGCACATGCCGCACATGCGCTCACAGGGCGTGAAATTATCGACAAGGCCGATGCACTTACGGATCCAAAAACCGCCGAAAGCACAGTTCTCATGTTAATTACGAAAAGCGGATCAGTGATGGAAAAGGAGTTCAATCTTATCACAAAAGACTATGGCCCAAATGATCGTGCGCTCATTTCGTTTACCAGGCCAACGCAGATCAAACTGCTTACACATACCTACAAAACCAAGGACGACGATCAATGGCTGAGGCTTTCTAGCGGAAAAGTAAAGCGAATTGCGCAATCCGATAAGGATAAGTCATTTGTCAATTCGCACTTCTGGTATGAAGACCTCACCTCGCGACAGATTGATGATTATGAGTATACCTACACAGGCGATGGGAAAGCCGCGGGATTTGATTGCTACAAAGTGGATGCAGTGAAAAAAGGCGGCGGGAAGATTTACGAAAAGACCACCCTTTATGCGCGAAAATCTGACTGCTTTATTGTACGCATTGATTTTTACCGGAATGGACAAATGTTGAAATATCTTGAAAACTATAATATTAAAAAAATTAGCGGTATTCTCACCCCTCATAAAGTTGTGATGACTATGGCAGATCAAAGCGGCAAAACTGAACTCATTGTTAAGTCAGTGAGGTACAATCGACCCATCGCTGATTCGCTTTTGGTAAAGGAATCGCTGAGATGAAGCAGATATCCCCTGCGGGTATGTTGCTCGCGGGGGATTTACAATATCTCTAATAAAAATTCCTTAACCCTCTTTTCATATTCTTTCTTGTCTGTCAAAAATGATTCAGAATGTTTCGCGCCAGGACACAGGTAGAGAGATTTTCTGCCTCGGTAGCTTTCAAAAAGACGTTTTCCCATTTCGGTTGGGATGTAGGTGTCGGCACCGCCGTGAATGAAGAGCACAGGAACACGTGTGTCCTGTATTGAATACAGAGGTAATATTGACTTGAAAAAAAATCCGGCGCGCAGCTTTGAGAAAAGCGAAGCGATATGATATAGCGGGAATGCGGGTAAGCAGAAGTCGGCTTTCAGTCGGAATTTTAAAAGTTCTGGAAGAGTGGTGAATGAACCGTCGGAAATATAAAAACTTGCTCGGTTGTCAATTGCAGCATGCTGCAATGCTACCGCAGCGCCGATTGATTCACCGTGAATGCCGATGATGCCTTGTCCTCCAAGTTTGTGAAGCGCCCAGCTCACGACAGATTTAAGATCATCCGCTTCTCTGTACCCGAACGTCACATTATTGCCGCCGCTTTTTCCATGATGCCGGTGATCGTACATCAGGATGTTAAAACCTAAACGCCGAAAAATATCCATGTACTTTACCGAGCCTAAGAGTGAAAAAGAAAACCCGTGTGCAAAGATGATGGTCTTCTTCGAATCTTCAGCTGCAAGGTAGAGCGCATGAAGCCGATACCCGTGCGGGGAAAGTATATACACATCTTCAAACGGGAGTGATTCAAATTTCGCTTTATCAATACGCCCCTTCGAAATCTCTATCTGATAGGTTTCCTCATAGGTTTTTATGTGAGGATTCACCACCAACCCGGAGAAATACCATCCTGCACCGGCTAAGATGACTAATAGTACAATAATAGCTCCTGTGGTAATTTTTAGCACTTTTTTCAAGATATCCTCCAGAATTGGAATATATCGATATAGATTAATAGTATCAATCTATTTTGTCAATCATGAATACGTAATTCTGCTTGATTATTATACTGCATGTGAAATGCCTTGTGAAAATTATGTCTTTTAGCATATATATCTACGAAATATTTTTTTCAATTCATATTAACAAAGAACACGAAATGCAGTTACTGGACAAGCTGAACGAAAATCAAAAAACTGCGGTACTCTATACCGAAGGACCGCTTCTAATTTTAGCGGGAGCGGGCTCTGGAAAGACACGGGTAATCACCCATCGAATCGCATATTTGATAAAGGGAAAAGTAGTGCCGCCGCGGTCAATATTTGCGGTTACGTTTACCAACAAGGCGTGCGAGGAGATGCGAACCCGCGTGATTGATCTGATCGGCCCTAGTGGAAGGGATGTGTTTATCAAGACCTTTCATTCCGCAGCAGTATATATACTGCGTCGGTACGGAGAGCGAATAGGCGTTCCCGGCAATTTTTCCATATACGATAGTTCCGATCAGGAGTCGGTTATCAAAGACATTCTCATTGCGCTTCGGATCGATCCAAAAAAAATGAAGCCTTCCTCAATCGCCTCACAAATTTCAGAAATTAAAGAGCGTGCTGAATACATCGATGGAGCGGATATCACTGCTCTGATGCCGAAATACTATCAATTCGATTTTGCGGAGGTATTTGAAAAATATCATGCCGCGCTGGAGGATAATTGTGCGCTCGATTTCAATGATCTGCTTATCAAATGCGTCGAG
This sequence comes from Leptospira biflexa, assembly GCA_020721925.1. Classification (GTDB taxonomy): domain Bacteria; phylum Spirochaetota; class UBA4802; order UBA4802; family JAGODF01; genus DYLV01. Next base: position 58,727 of record DYLV01000001.1, on the reverse strand, counting down.
CTGTTACGAAGAATTCCAGATATACTGGAGAAGCTTCAAAATCGATGGCGCTATTTCATGATTGACGAATATCAGGACACCAATCATGCACAGTACCTTTTAGCGATGCTACTTTCCCGCACAAGCCGCAACATCTGCGTCGTTGGCGACGACGACCAGTCGATTTACTCGTGGCGTGGAGCGGATATACGGAACATTCTCGATTTTGAAAAAGATTTTCCAGAAGCGAAGATCGTGGTGCTGGAAGAGAATTATCGTTCCCGTTCACAGATACTGGAAGCGGCAAAAGCGGTGATATCCAATAATATAGAACGAAAGGAGAAGAATATTCGCGCAACAAGGGGAACGGGAGAGCTCCCTTTCTTCTGCCTGACAGCGAACGAATACGCGGAAGCTACATACGTGGTAAGCAAAATATATGAACTGATGAAATCTGAAAACCTCTCGCATGGCGATTTTGCGATTTTCTACCGTACAAATGCGCAATCGAGAATCTTTGAAACCGCCTGTCGTGAGGCACGGATTCCATATAAGGTGATCGGAGGGCTGAAGTTTTACGACCGGAAAGAAATAAAAGATTTGCTGTATTATCTCAGGTTTATTGTCAACACACAAGATGTGGTAGCGCTGATGCGCATCATCAACATCCCTTCTCGCGGAATTGGCAAGGCGTCGATTGAAAAAATTCAGGATGCCGCTTACACACATGACCTGAGCGAGTGGGAAGTGATTCTTAGGGCCCATGAATTGCGTATTTCTCTACCGAAAGGGATCGCTGAATTCAGGAATATTATTGCCGAGGCACTGGAAACACTTCCCGCTGTTCCCGGGGCAATGCGGCTTGCCGACTTTGTCGTCTCGGTATTCCAGTCGACCGGCTACATTCAGGCTCTCAAGGAGGAAAACACGCTGGAGGCGAAATCAAGGCTTGAAAACATCGACGAGCTTATCAATGGCATATACGAGTACTCTCAACAAAATTCCGATGCGTCTCTTGAACAATTTTTGCAGGACATTGCGTTGCTCACCTCTGAAGAAGATCCGGAGGTGAAGGATCGCAACAATGCGGTGACACTTATGACTGTCCATAACGCGAAAGGATTGGAATTTCCTGTGGTGTTTCTTACCGGTATGGAAGAAGGCCTTTTCCCTCACGCGAATTCCAGCGATACGGAGAAGGGGCTGGAGGAGGAGAGAAGGCTTTGCTACGTGGGAATTACCCGTGCGATGGAGCATCTCTGTATGACAAGTGCGGAAATGCGTCGCAGGTGGGGAGATGTCGCCTATAGAGATGCGTCGCGCTTCATTTTCGAAATACCGCCACATCTCAGGCGAGATGTGTACTTCAGTGAAGATGACGGCGAAACAGATATGGAAGAGGCGGGACGCCATTTCATTCGGGAAGGAGTCTTCCATCGCCAGCCTTTTTATGAAGATCTCGAAGCCGGGGAAATACAGGGTAGGTTTGAGTCTTCCGACGAAAGTGTATTCAATGTGCGCGACAGGGTGTTGCACCCCCGTTTCGGGAATGGCAGAATCGTGAAAAAAGAAGGTACAGGGGATAATGTAAAACTCACGATAGATTTCGATGGCGTGGGAAGGAAGGTGTTTTTGGAGAAATACACCCCACTGGAAAAAATACGATGATGAAAAAAAGGATTTTTCTTCTTCGCTTATCGTATTGCAATATGAATGTACGATTTAATTTTTTTTCTTCTTTTTAGTTGCTTTCACTGTTCTGTTTTTCAGTGTCTCACTTGGCTTTTGCTTCATAACCGGTTCGACAGTTGTCTGTGAAATTTCCTGTTTTTGCAGCACGCCTTTCTCGATCCGATAATATGCATCTGCAATGTTCAGAAAACGCGTTTCATGTGTGACAACCGCAAACGAGATGCCCTGCTTGTCGCAAATATCCTTGAATAGAGCAATGATCTGGTCGGCGGTATCGTCGTCAAGATTTCCGGTAGGTTCATCCGCAAGCACGATCTTTGGCTTGTTGATGATGGCCCTGGCGATCGCCACCCGTTGGAGTTCCCCCCCTGAGAGCGTGGGGGGGTAGTTATGGATTATGTGCTCGAGTCCGAGATAACCGATGAGATAATCCACTTCCTTCCTTTTGTTTCTAGAGAATGGATTGAGCGCAGCGGGATAAAGAATATTCTGATATGCAGTCAAATCAGGAAGCAAATTAAAAAACTGAAAAACAAAGCCGATAGATTTATTTCTGAAGTGCGACCTTCTGAAATCGCCCCATCTGTAGATATCTTTTCCGAGATATAAAACCCGCCCCTTAGTTGGTTTTAAAAGACCGGACATAATGCCCAAAAGAGTGCTTTTACCGCTACCCGATTTTCCCATGATGACGTTTATAGAATTTTCAGGTACGGTGAAGTTGATGTTTTCTAATATTTTTCTACCTTTAAACGACATGCAGACATTATCGACGACAAGCATGAGATACGCGCTCCTTTAAAGGGGTGTATTGAATTGTTATTTCCTTGATGCTTTAAAAAGGTTCATGTTCGACGCGAATATCGCGGGCAAAAGTGCCGAAAGCGATGATATCACAATCGAAAAGAGAATCGACAACACAAAGAGATGTTCCGTGCCTGAGGTCAGTGTGATGCTGCGAAGTACGGGAATCCACTGGCCGATCTTCTGAGATAAATAGGAAAGCAATCGATCACCGATGAGAAAGCCCGCAGAGCCTAAAAGTGCACCCACTATCGCCGATTCGACCACGAATTCGATAATGATCCTAAGTTTAGAGACGCCGATGATTCTTTTCAAAGAAAAATTATAGCTCCGGATGTAGACTATATTGAGGTAAGAGTTGAAAATTGAAATGATGGTGATGACAAGCAGTATGCCAATTACCAGATAGGAAAACCTGTCGATTATTTCAAGTGCGCTGTTGGTTTTTGCGGCGATGTCCTGCTGGGATTCTATGACCAGTCCAAGATTTTTAATTTTCCGGGATACTTCAGGCAATTTTTTTACGTCTTTCACGGTGACGATGGACATGATATATTTGTAGCCGCGTTTCTGAATGCCGAGCTCTTTTCGTTTTGCATTGGCAAATTCGGTGATATAGTCAAGCGGAATCAGCACTGCCGGAAAAGGAAATACATCGGCGAAACCGAGGAGGGTGCTGGGTACTTGCAATTCCTTCTCGGGCCGTTCGGCGGTGGGCGGTTCAAAAATGAGGATGTTTATTGGAAATCCTTTGAGTGAATTCTCTTCAAGTCGAGGGATATTTTTTATGACAAGAAACTCATTGAGCATTTCAAGAACCAGTTTTGGAGCAACAAGCGGCACCGGGCGCGTGTTGCGAAAATTCTTCCAGCCAGGAACTTTTCCCTTCATATATTCTTTGTTCACACCACAAATGGGCACATATGGATAGCGAGTATAGCCGAAAAGGCTCACATGTATTTTCGTTTTGAAATCAAGGCGCGCAACCCTGTGCATGGTGCCGATTTCCGGGAAGGATTTGATGCGGCGAATTTTATCGGCGGAAATTTCACCTACAATGCTTGATGAAGGGGTGATAATATTGTTTTTACGGACATTGGGAGGATATATTACGATTTCGTTTATTGCGAGCTTACCGAAAATATTGGATTCAATATAATTCTTTACGGATTCACGGAACGGGATATACATCACGATGAAAGCGATGAGTATAATGATGCCAAAACTGGCGATCATTGCCCGTAAAATGTTTCGCATAGAATCTCTGGTTATCAGAGCGATGTTGCCGATAATGTGAAGCATTGTCTACCTTATTAAGACCCACATCATTAAAGCGAAAAAGTACTCGCATGTAATAAAGAATTGGAATTTTTGTGAGATAACAGTTTTTTTGTAAAGAATAATTTTTTATATGAAAACTTCCTTCCAATCAATACCTTGAAAATATTCGTAAATATTGCGCTTGAAATTTTTATTCAGGGTTGTCACATAATGTTGTATATCAACGGATTTCGGAGCTGAACCATGTATGAAAAAAAATACTATAGGCTATTATGTTATCTCATGTTCATTGCTTTATTTATGGGAAGCGCTGTGCTGGCTGCCGACACAATATACGTGGTACCATTTGATTCTATTAATGTAGATACATCCCTAACTGAAGACATTGCAGAGGCGATTTCGGAACAAAAATGGGAAGGAATTACAATTAAATTTGAGGAAGATGAAAAAGCGCTCAATCCTTTGAGCGATGAAGAGGTAAAAAAGGCACTTGTAAAAGCCATATCTCAGGCCGCATCGCATGTCCTCTGCGGTTCGGTCGAGAGTTCCTATGGAGATGGCTACCTTATTAAAAGCCTATTGATATCGGTACAGGATAAAAAAAAGACTTACAAAACAGAATATTTTATCCAGAACGAGTCATATATTCCTGAAGCTGCGAAAATAATTACGGGAAGACTTATACGAGAAATAAAAGGATTCAGTGAGGTAAAAATTAATGGCCTTAGAGTGAAGGCGGATGAAGAAAAGAGTGTTATTTCCATCACGTGGGATAGGCGACAGGGAATTGATGAATACGCGGTGTATCGCTCGCCAGTAGAAAATGGACCATTTATAAAAATTGCTGATGTTACCGGAGAAACACAATATTTAGATACGGGCGTAATTCGCGGAATTGAGTATAGCTATGGGATTGCACCTATTATCGATGGCATTCCCTCTGTTCCTGTCGATTCAGTGGCTGCACACCTTCGGATGCAGCCTCCCCGCGGTATGCAGATAGATGAAGAAAAAAAGAAAAAAACCGTATCCGATAAACAAATAGCCAGGGAACTGAAAAATGAAGTGGTGCGAAAACATCTCGAATTTCTTTCAGAATACTATATGCATCCGGTAAAACTCAACCTTGCCTTGTATCTGGGAAGGTCGTATATCGAAAAAGGGCAGGTCCTTGCACTATCGGATTTTGAAAGCTATGAAATCTATCCTGAGCAAAAACGCATACAGTTCACCGGAAAAGACAGGGGCTATATTGTTGAAATAGAGGCTGCATCGTTTTTCAAATTTTTAGCAAAGGCGGAGAGGATAAAAATTCCAGAAACCGCTGTACTAATTGATCGCCTTTTGAAGAATGCGATTGCGTATGCATTGCCATGTGGTGAGAAAAAAATAAAAGATGAATATGGTCATACTGTGTACGTTCCGTATTATGAAGCAATTGGAATGTCCACTGAATATTTTAAAAATTATGCAAAGTGGGAAAACAATACCCTTATGATTAGCACCAGTGATCGAGAGCTTAAAATGAGAATGAAAGAAGCGCAGAACAAAAAGGGGAAGGGTAAGTAAAAAAAGGGGCGGAATTATTCACCGCCCCGTAAATGTATAATTTGATTTCTTTATCCTTGATAGGTTGTCCGGCCGAATCCAAGCCATGGAAGATATATAAATCCGAGAAAAATGAGCGCAAGCGCGTGATAACCTGGTTGACCGAATTTTTTTACCAAGTCGATGCAAAGTATGATATAAATTACGATATTGACCAGTGGGATAAGGAAAAGTAGGATCCACCACCATGGTCTTTTGCATATCTCAATCCATACCCAGAGGTTGTAGATCGGAATAATTGCTGCCCAGCCCGGTTTGCCTGCTTTCTCAAAAACTTTCCATAGGCCGGCAATAACGGCAATGATAATAATCAGCTGAATGATGGTTCCAGTAGTACTTCCTTCGTTTTGATACATAGTATTCCTCCTAATTTTTTTGTTAAATGGTCTCTATTATTGTAGATGGATAAAATAGAGACAAATATAGTATATATCTTAAGTGGATAAATTGCAACAAAAAAATATTTTCAGGTAGGTCTTATAATAAATATATTGTTTTTGGTGCAATATTCCGATATCTTCTTTTGCGCCAGATTAAAATTACCAGAGGCTTCTCAGAGAAGAATGTCTATGCATCACGCAATGCGCAGTTATCAATTTCATAATGAGATTGACATGAGGGGGAGAAGGCTTTATATCGGTTCAGATGTAGAAAAATTGCAGGGGTTAATTATGAAGAAAATCGTTTTGTGCATTGTACTTGTTTGCATTTGTCCACTTTCATGTGGATACCGTGGTTATCTTCGGTGGTTCAGGCCGAAGGTTGATATCATGGATGTCATTAAAGCGAAGGAAGAAATCGACAGGGCGGAAAATCCTGCAAAAAAATATCTCATTGCTAATAATCTTCGGGATGATCTTGTGAGCATTAAAAATGCTCTTGTGAAGGAAATTTTACCTTCGAACAACATCGATTATGATTTCTGTGTGGTGGTCGATATCCCGTATGAAAAAGGAAATGTCGAGTGTTATCTCTATTCGAAAAATCTCTACGAAAAAGAAGACATAGCGACAATAGCGCGATTGAAAAAAGGGAAGTCTGTTGTGAATGCGGTGGGAGAATTCAGCAGGTTCTTTACCTTGCTCGATGATGCATTCGTAAAAATTGAATTGGTGAATACTACGATTGATATCACAGGAGAAAAGTAAGATGGAAGAACCGTATATTCAGGAACTGTTTGCTGAGAGAATTGGGGGGAAGAAATTCGGCAAGGAGGATAAAATATATAAATTCGAAAAAATTAAAAGGGCGAAGAGAGAGGCACTGAAGAATAATCCGGGCGTTGAACTGATTGATCTTGGCGTGGGTGAACCGGATGAGAAGGCGTTTGATATGGTGATTGACGCGCTAAAAAGGGAAGCCGAGAAGCCGGAAAACCGCGGCTATGCCGATAATGGCATCGAAGAATTCAAGGAAGCGGCGGTACGGTATCTTGAGAATGTGTTTGGAGTGAAGGGAATCGATCCTGAAACGGAAGTAGTGCACGCAATTGGTTCGAAATCGGCGCTTGCGATGATGCCGTCAGCATTCATAAATCCGGGCGATATGGTCATCATGACGGTTCCAGGCTATCCGGTATTTGGTACTCACGCCCAATGGTACGGTGGCATCGTCTACAACGTAATGCTCACAAAGGAAAACAGTTTTCTTCCGGACTTCAATTCCATTCCTCTCGAAGTGTGTGCAAAGGCAAAGGTGATGGTTTTGAATTATCCAAACAATCCCACAGGGGTTTGTGCCGACGAGAATTTTTATCATCGGGCGATAGAATTTGCAAAAAAGCACAAAATACTTTTGGTTATTGATGCAGCCTATGCTGCACTGACATATAATAGAAAACCATTTTCGTTTCTGAGCCTTCCCGGGGCGAAGGATGTAGGAGTGGAGATTCACTCTCTTTCAAAGTCGTTTAATATGACTGGATGGAGAATTGCATTTGTTGCTGGTAATATGCGTGCGGTGCAGGCATTTGCCATGGTAAAGGATAATTACGATTCTGGACAGTTTAAGGCGATTCAGAAAGCCGGCGTGGTGGCTCTTGACAATTATTATCTGACTGATACAATCAAATCCAAATATGAAAGAAGGCTAAAAAAATTGGTGGGAACACTTCAAAAGCTTGGGTTTGAGGTAAAGATGCCTGAAGGAACCTTCTATCTTTATGTAGAGATTCCGAAGGGTATGAAAGGAGGAAGGCGTTTTAAGAATGCAGAGGAATTTTCTCAGTTCCTTATTAAAGAAAAGCTCATTTCCACGGTGCCATGGGATGATGCGGGACACTTTGTGAGGTTTTCTGCAACATTTGAAGCAAAAGACGTCGATGCCGAAGGAAGAATTTTAGAGGAAGTAGAAAAAAGGCTTGGCGAATTGCAATTTGAATTTTAATATACATCTTGATCCCTTGTATGTTATGGTGAATCGATGATCCATAAAAAGAAAATTATTATTGGCGCATCTATTTTCGCGCTTACACTCGTGGCATTGAGCACCGTGATTCTTGTGAAGTATTTACGCGCGAAGGAAACGGTGTCTTACAATGAAACAGTGCCGTCAGAAGTGTCCGCCACGGTAATTGTTCAGAGGGACAATAATGGCATACCGCTTATACATGCGGGCAATATGGAAGATGCACTGCTGGTTCTTGGATATCTCCATGCACAGGACAGAGTAATTATTGCCGAATACTATCGTGCGCTTGCCCGGGGAACACTGTCCTCTCTTATGGGGGAGGACGCCCTTGCAATCGACAGGCTTTCAAGAACCTTGAATTTTACAGGAGAATCTGAAAGAATTTTTCGCATACTGGATAAGAAATATAGGGGCTTTCTTGAAGCATACGTGAAGGGTGTGAATCATTTCCTGAAGAGGAATATAAACGATATTTCTTCTATCAGCAGGCTGGCATCGGATGAATGGACCGCTCAGGATCCCATTGCAATCATTTTAATGCTCGACTGGTATTCTTCTTATTTGAACAACCGGGAACATGTCTTTATGATTCATAAACAGCTTCTCAGCCGTGAAGTGAAGGAAGTTTTTCCGCCATTGCTTACATTCGAATATGATGATGCTGACAAAAATAATGTTGTGCTCATGAAGGAATTACAGCGCTCTGTCCGAAAATACGCAGGCGCATTCAACAGAGGCCTGGGTTTTTATATTCCTTCATCAAAGACCGCGGACGGAAAACGCGCACATGGATTTAGCCTCGAAAGCCTTGGGAGTGTATATCCGATCTGGTATCCGGTTCGATTAAAGCTCGGTGGGAAATCGGTCACCGGCATCACTGCGGTTGGAATGCCGTATATCTTTAATGGCAAGAATGATATTTTTTCGTTTTCCGGTTTCAATCTCAGTCTTGATGTGCAGGATTTCTACAAAGAAATCACGAGGAAGGGATCGCAAGCGAAAGAGTGCCTGCTTCGTGGGCGATGGGTTGAATTTTCATCACGAGAAGAAAATATTGAGGTTCTGAAACAAAACGGGCAGATTGAAACGCTCAAGTATCAGGTGCGATGGAAAGAAAATTGTCCTATTATTAGCGATGTATTCAAAGGAAAAATTTCATCAGACGTATTGTCGGTCTGCGGTGTTAATCCGTCGAAAGAGTACCTGGAATTTTTGCTCGAACTTCCCTTTGCCGAAAATATTGCACAAGCCATGCGCATTGCGGCAAATGTTGTGGCTGTTCCAAAAGTGTATCTCCTGGCCGACAATAATGAAGCAACTGTGCTGTTTATGGGCGTGGTGCCTAACCGCTTTTTGGCCAATGCCGTTTTTCAGCGGGGAGAAAATTATACTGGATATGTTCCGCTCATAATGCTTTCTGCCTATTCAAAAAAAGAGAGATATGGGAGGGTGATTTATGGAAGTGAAATGATAGACGGCCTTCCACTTTCATTGGAGCAATACAAAGTATTCAATGATACATGGCGCTTTGAAAGGATGGATGAACTCATCAGAGCGCGGTCATCGCAGCCACAATCCATTCCTGAAATTCTCCATGATCAGGAATCACAGATCGCGAAAAGATTTACGCCGCTGTATCATTCATTTCTTGAAAAAATACCGATCCCTTCAGCGAAGCTTACCAGAATATATTTTAAAAATTGGAATTACAATGCCGACAGAAATTCTGTTCCTGCGGCTATAATGCATGTCGTTTTGCATAAATTTTTTCTCGAAGCAGTCCAGGATGAGCTGAAGGATGAATCATCCCATGTGTCAGACTATATGTATTGGGCACTGGATAGGTTTGCGAATTTATCAAAAGATGAAAACGCTGCGATATTCGACGACAATACCAGCGATGACCGTATTGAAACACGAAGTATGATATTCGATCGTGCGTTTATTGCCTCGCTGAAGTATCTCAATGAGCATGCAGGCCACTTTATGAAAGACTGGAAATGGGGCAGGATTCATAAAGCGAAGCTTGCAGTTCCGCTGTTGAGAAAAAAATCGTTATTGAGAAAAGAATTTATGAAGACGTATCTGTACAGAATCGGCGGAGACGACTCGACAATAATGAATGGTTCGGTGCAGATTGCAGATAGATATCGGGCAAATTCCGTGACAGCAATATCGGCCTGCTTTTATGGCGGTGCGCTGCTTTCAAAAGCAACGGGGATGTCCGTAAATCCGCTTTCTGAATTCAATGAATTTTTCATGGACAAACGCCACTTTATCGATTTTGAATCCTCCAACGTGAAATACGAGATGAAATTCGTACCACGGAAATGATCGTACGCCCACTGCTTGTATGAGGTTCTAAAACAGCGCGGAGTTGAGATACTCCTGAAAAGTATTTTATTGGTGCTCCGGAATTTCTTAATATATTGCAATACCTAAATTCAGTATAATATCGTCCCTGAGTTCAAGTATTTGTTCGTCCGGCGGAAATTTCTCAAGATAATCAAGGCATGAAATATATGCCATCAAAAGCTCTCCCATCTCGTAATAGACGCTGATGATATTGTAATGGGTATCGCTGATCAACGGATCCAGTCGCAGGGAGCGATGGTAATAATAGAGTGCTTTTTCATATTCGCAGATTTCCCAGTATACGCCGGCAAGGTTTGCCAGAATTATCGCATCGTCGGGGTAGAGCTGTGATGCTTTTTCCAAAATTGCGACGGAAGCTTTGAATCTTCCCATTTCGCAGAGTGTAATACCTATGCCGTTGAGAATATCGGGATCGTAGCCATTGAGTTTTACTCCGATGTTGAAAAGCTCGAAGGCTTTTCTATATTGACCGATATCCACATAATCGTAGCCGAAATCGATGAGGCTGTATCGGTCTTTTCTGAAAATTGTCAGTTCCTCGGCACTTAAAATTTTCTTCAGGCGCTCGTTATAGCGTTTGATGTCATTCATAAGAAAAAAATATCCGAAAATGGAAAAATTTGAGTGCAATGCACTGCTGTTTGGATCATGGGTGCAGGTTTGCGATATTGTCAATACAAATGCACGATTTTTTTGGCACGATGACAAGCGGTGATTAATGTGTATCAAATTATCTCTCATACTGATATAGCGGTGATGCAATTCCTGATTGACTAATAAACGGAACATAATATAATTACAAAAAGCAGTTCGTTTCAATGCAGCTTTGATATTTTTTTAAAGACAGGGATTTTACATAAGGAGATATTCGTTATGAAAAAAATATTCTATCCGGAATCGCTGGTGATCATAGGGCTTTCACCCAAACCAAATAATATACCGCGTATGATTCTTGAAAATCTGCTCCGCTGGGGATATCGTGGGCGAATATTCGGCACTAATCCGAGAGCAGAAGCGAGCCATGTTGATGGGATTCGGATGTATAAAAATATTGAAGACCTGCCGGAAGTGCCGGACCTTGCGGTCTGTCTTATCCCTGCGAAGTTCGTGCCCGACTATGTGGAGATCTGCGGGAAATTCGGTATTAAGCGCATGGCGATTCCGTCGGGAGGATTTTCAGAATTCGGCGAGGAAGGGAAGAAGCTTTCGGAAAAGCTTCTTCAAAATGCGAGAAAATATGGCATTCGATTCGTGGGCCCCAACGGAATCATGGTTGCAAATACTACAAACGGGCTCTGTCTTCCCTTTGTGCCGTTGTATCGGCCTCCAAAAGGCGGGCTTTCAATTATCACACAGAGTGGAGGAGTGGGGCTCATGATGTGGAATCTTATGATGGACGAACACATCGGCATGGCAAAATTCGCGAGCATCGGGAACAAACTTGATCTCGATGAAGTGGATTTTCTTGAATACCTCGGCAATGATCCGGAAACGGAAATTGTGTGCATGTATCTCGAAAGCGTGGTGCGGGGCCGTGCGCTGGTTGATGCAGCAAAGAAGATCAATAAGCCGGTGGTTATCTATAAATCGAATACGACAATGGCAGGAAAGAAAGCGGCAATGAGCCATACAGACGCGCTATCCAATGATGAAAACATCATCGATGCAGCATTTGAAGAGGCGGGCATTATTCGAATACGGAATTACAATGATTTTATGGCAGTAGCAAAATCGTTTCAGCTTCCTCCAATGAAGAGTAACAGAATAATGGTGATGAGCCCGGCGGGTGGTTTTTCCGTGATTGGAGCCGACCTCTGCGAAAAAGCAGGATTTGAATTTGCAAATCCCGGAGAGGAGTTTTATCAGGGACTTCAAAGCTTCGCCAATGCCGGCGTGATTAAATTTTCCAATCCTCTCGATATGGGCGATATCTACGATCCGCAGATGGTGGCGCATGTAGTGGTGTCGGTGATGCACAACGAAAATGTCGACGGAGCCATTATCATCAGCCAGCGCCCCAAAATGCCGGAAGGGGACAATGTCTTCTACAGCATGTTTTTAACCGATCTTTCAAAAGAAACCTATGGTGCCATTCTTTCTTCGGGGAAACCCCTCGGCATCTGTTTGTATGGACTTTCTGGGTATATGCATCAGGTGAAGCAGAATGTAAATTTCCCCATTTTCAACAACCCCGAAGAGATGGTTCGCGCAATGGCTTTTCAGCGGGATTTTCATATCAGAAGGGAGCAGTGTAATACTATAAATAAACCACAGAAACTTGAGAGCGCGCAAATCATCCAATGGATTGCGTCGCACAAAGGAATTATAGGAGAAGACTCGCTGGCATTGCTATCTCTTTGTGGAATACCTTCTGCTAAATCGGTTGTCGTTCAAAGCGAAGAGGATGCGGTGGATATGGCGGTGCACACAGGTTTTCCGGTAGTTATGAAAGTAGTTTCGCCCGATGCGATACATAAAACGGAAGCGGGGGGGGTATTGATAGGGCTCGATAATGCTGATGGCGTAAGAAAGGGTTTTCGCACAATCCGTGAAAATCTGCGTTCATACAAGGAGGATGCCCGTTTCGATGGGGTGAGAATACAAAAAATGGCAGGTGAAGGCTATGATATGTTCATCGGGGGGAAATTTGATCAGTCCTTTGGCCCGGTGGTGCTATTTGGTTTCGGCGGCATCTTTGTGGAGATTTTTGAGGATGTTGCGTGCATGCTCTGTCCTGCGCACGAAGATGATGTGCGAACGAAACTGATGCGGTTGAAATCATATAAGATGCTGAAAGGTGCAAGAGGGAAAAGCGCGGCAGATGTTGATGCGTATGTGAAGTCAATTGTGCAGGCCTCGAAGCTTCTATCTGATTTCCCTCAAATTCGAGAACTGGATATCAACCCATTCAGATTGTTATCGGATGGTTCGGGCGCGATTGCACTGGATGCGCGAATGAGGGTGGAATAATGAAACTTGAACGCTCATGTGGTGTGTTGTTGCATATTACCAGCTTGCCTGGCAGATATGGTATTGGGTCTTTAGGTGATGAAGCGTTCCGATTTGCTGAATTGCTGAAGGAGGCGGGCCAGTCGTATTGGCAGGTGCTGCCAATAGGGCCGGTTGCCTCTGCGTTTGATTATTCTCCCTATGCTTCAACATCGGCATTTGCAGGCAATAGCCATTTCATCAGCCTTGATGAAATAGCGAAATCACCTTGGCACGATGGCAATATCGACAAAGGCGATTTTACCGATGAGCATTTTATACACTTTGAAAAAGTCACACGACACCGTTCGCTCGCACTTGAACGCGCCTACACTCTTTTTCTCTCGTCTGCCGGGAATGAAGAGAAAAAAAAGTTTGAATCATTCTGCGAAAAGGAACGAGGATGGCTTGACGATTACGCACTTTTTTCTGCGTTGAGTGAGCATTTCAACACGCTTGATTGGACGGAGTGGGATGATGGCATCAAAACTCGGGAAAAAAATTTGCTTGCGAAGTGGAACAAAACACTTTCGAGGAAAGTCGGCTATTACAAATTTCTGCAATATCTTTTCTTCGAACAGTGGAAACGCCTAAAAGAAAAATGCAATTCTCTCGGAATTAAGATAATCGGGGATATTCCCATCTATATTAATCTTGAAAGCGTGGATGCGTGGGCGAATCCCGAAATACTTCTTCTTAATGAAAAAGACTTAAAGCCCGAGTTTGTAGCGGGAGTTCCTCCTGATTATTTCAGTGAAACAGGACAGAGGTGGGGCAATCCCCTCTATCGGTGGGTGAATAAAAAAGGGAAAATGTTTGTGCCTACTTATGAATGGTGGGCAAACCGGCTTCGGCACTTATGCAGCCTGGTCGATCTTGTGAGAATCGATCATTTCCGTGCATTTGCCGCATATTGGTCGATTCCAGCCAACGAAAAAACTGCCGTAAACGGCAGGTGGATTAACGGTCCCGGAAAAGACTTTTTCGATTGGATTGAGAAGACGGTAGGGAGAATTCCGCTTATCGCCGAAGATCTTGGGGTGATAACCGACGAGGTAAAAAAACTCCGCAATGATCTTGAAATCCCGGGGATGAAGATACTGCAATTTGCCTTCGACGGAAACAGCGATAACGAATATCTGCCCCATAATATAGAAAATCCAAATTGCATCATCTACACCGGTACGCACGATAACAATACCACCAATGGATGGTTTTATGGAAGTGAAAACAATGATGAGAGAAGGAAATATATTTTGGATTACTTAGGTTCCGTGAAGTTCAATGATTTTCATCAACAGCTCATACGTCTTGCGTACATGACGACGGCGCGATTGGCGATTATACCAGCGCAGGACATAATCGGTTATGGTGAAGAATTCAGGATGAACAGGCCTGGAACCGCGGAAGGTAACTGGAGATGGAAGCTGACCGACGGCAGTATCACGAGTGACATGATTGCAAAACTCAAGTCGATGGGGGTCATGTACAGGCGTGTGCCAAAAACTCACTGAAGAGTGATGACGCGAAAAACTCATCTTCCTAAAACACAAATCCTTTCGGGATCACCACGATACCTTCCGGTGATACGGTGAACCGTCGTGCATCTTTATTCAGATCGTACCCTATTTCTTCGCCTTCGGGAATTGAAACATATTTATCAATAATGGAATTTTTTATACGCGCGTGTCTTCCAACTGTTACCGTATGAAAAATAATGGAATTCTGTACATCGGCATAGCTGTTCACCTTTACGCCGGGTGAAATGATCGAGCCGGTCACCGTCGCGCCGCTGACTATTGCTCCATTGGAAATGATTGAATTCAAAGAGATACCGCGCCGATCTCCTTCGTTGAAAACCATTTTGGCGGGAGGAAATTGTTCCATGTTGGTGCGGATTATCCACTCCCGATCATAGAGATTAAGATGAGGGGTGACCGACACTAAGTCCATATTCGATTCAAAATAAGAACTGATGGTGCCTATATCTTTCCAGTACGCACGCGGTCCTTCAGCGGCGACATAGTCATAGGTGAATACCCGATCGGTTGAATATATTCTTGGTATGATGTCTTTGCCAAAATCGTTGGAACCTTCTAGTCGATGATCTTCAGAGAGATATTTTACAAGCTTGTCGGTTTTGAATACGTATATGCCCATCGAAATGAAAGACATGCCCGCCTTGCCGGGGATTTCTTTTGGGGATTGAGGTTTTTCTTCAAAACCGATAACGCGGTTCGATCTGTCCACTTCGAGAACTCCGAATCGCGACGCATCTGAGACGGGAATTTCTATGGCAGCTATGGTGAGATCGGCATCGTTCTCAATGTGGTACAGAAGGAATTTCTGATAATCCATTTTATAGACATGATCCCCTGATAGGATGAGCACATATTCAGGTTTTTCCATTTCTATGATGTAAATATTCTGAAAAATGGCATCAGCCGTTCCCCGGTACCAGTCAGTCGTAATCCTCTGCTGCGGCGGCACTACATCGATAAAGCCGCCTAATTCCCTCGGGAAAAGATTCCAGGCGGTTTTGATATGTCTGTCCAGCGATAATGACTTATACTGTGTGAGAACGATAATTTTTTTCATCCCTGAATTTAGACAATTGCTCAGGGGAAAATCAATTATTCGATAAATGCCACCAAAAGGCACTGCCGGTTTCGATCGGTCGCGGGTAAGAGGATGAAGGCGCTCTCCCTGGCCTCCTGCGAGTATGAACGTCAGTGTTTTATTGATATAGGTGTTCATAGAATACCCGAAGTGAAATTTATTAATTCATCCGGGCACCTCATTTCGCCCGGCTTGCGAGTATCTCTGCAATTTTATCCTTCAATTCGGTCAAATTTGACGATTTCGTAATATACGCATCTGCAGTCCATGTCATAAAATTGCTTTTATAATTCGAATAGGCGGTATAAATGATGATGGGTATTTTTTTGTCTCGCGAGAGTATTTTGCCAAGTGCTTCAATGCCGTCCATTTCCGGCATGCGGATGTCCAATACCACAAGATCATATTTGTTCGCTTTTACCTTGTCGACAGCCTCCTTGCCGTTGGAGGCCTGGTCCACTTCGTAGCCATCTTCCTGGAGGATCATTGAATAGAGTTCGCGCTGATTCTGTTCATCTTCAACAATTAATATTTTGCTCATCGTATAAACCTCCTGCTTATGGGTGTTTTAAATTGTAATGATTATGTTTCATAATAATGCGTACACCAATAATATTATAATCATAGTTTGTATTAAAAGTACTAATCAAGCAATTTTTAATTAATTTCAGCACATTATTTTGGAAGAGGAAGCTTTACAATAAATTCAGAACCTCTATTTTTTGATGATAAGACGGAAATATCTCCATTATGGTCGGTAACGATTTTTTTTATGATGGAAAGGCCAAGTCCCACACCGGTTACTTTCGTTGAGAAAAATGGCTCAAAAATTTTTGTTTGGTCTTCTTCAGGAATTCCGCTGCCGGTGTCTCGTACAGAAATTTGTACCTCTTTATCGCTCGCGAGCGTCATGACGGTTATCTCGCCTTCGGCAGGAGTAGCGTCGATGGCATTCTGCAGAAGATTTAGCATGACCTGTTTCATCTGATTGAAGTCGGATTTAACCAGTGGCAGTTCCTCATCGAGCTTAAGCGTGAGATGAATCCTTCGTTCCTGAAAAAGGTTTTTTAAAAGATCGCATGTATCAAGAATTATTTCGTTGATGTTGTTAAACTCCATAATAAAAGAAGTCGTTCGGGAAAAATCCATTACGTTTGAAAGCGTTTTTTCAAGACGTTCGGATTCTTTCAAAACTACTTGTGCGGCCTTGGTGATGAATTCCTGGTTTTTCAAAAGATCCTTCTGGTCTTTTGCGAGTTGTGTGATGCGGCGCGCGTATCCTCCCATGGTGACAAGAGGATTGCGGATTTCATGCGCAATATGAGATGAGATGCGGCCAAGGGCAGCTAATTTTTCCGATTCGACCATCGCCTCCTGCCTTTCGCGGATTTTTTCCATTTCTTTTTTTATCATATGGAGGTTATTGTAGCTTTCGATGAGAAGGGCTGCCTGGAATGCAAAAATAGAAAGAAGTTCTATGCTGTCGCGGCCGATCGGCGTCTGATTAAATTTATTATCGGCAACAATTACCCCAATCGATTTATTCAAAGAAACCAGAGGTATAACAATAAATTCACGTACTTCCATGAAATCCCGTATTTCAGCCGAAACGCGGGCATCGTTTGCTGCGTCGTATATGTGGAGGTGTTCTTGTTTGTTGCACGCATGAGAAAAAATATTTGTCGGATCTTTCAGGTTGAAAGACGCATTGAGGACTTTTGATATAAACCGGCTGTTTTCTGGGCCTCTCTCCTTGTATGATTTGAGCTGGCTGTAAATCTCCACCCCGCATGCGGAAACAGAACTCCAAATCTGAATTGCCTCTTCCATGGTGTCCGGCCCTACTGCCATTTTACCAATAAGTTTCTTTTCCTTCGGATCGGTCAGGAAAAGCATTGCCCGATTGAATCCGAGGCCTGAACCTGATGTGACGCCAATTAAAATTGCATGAAGCACACTCTCGATTTCATCATCACGCTGAATTGTTTCGGAAACCTGAGTGATGAGGTTGATCTGGAAATCCTTTTTGCAAATTGCGGTGACATCGTCGATAACGAAAATGATCTGTGTTTCGCCCTGTACAACCATGGTGGAAAGCTTAATGTCGGCGATTATTGAAATTCGATTGGAAGAAACCAGATGTGTTTTTTCAAGAACGATAGGCTCTTTTTGTGTAATGACCGTTTTTATGTTCTCCTTTATGGTGGGTGTGAGAAAAATAAAAATTGAGTCAATCTTTTTGCCGATGATGTCTTCCAGATCAAATTGAAATTTTTTGCAAAAACTTTCATTTGCGAATATGATATCTTCTTTTTCATTGAGAACGATGAAATACGAGCTGATTGAAAGGACTATGCTATTGTAGAGTTCTCTGAGGTTCGATATTTCGGATTTTTGTGAATTGACAATGCTGTCCAGGTGCCTTCCCAACACTGAAAGTTCTTTCTGGATGATTGAGAAAGGGTCATGTGCGTAATGATTGTTTTGTGTGACGTTAAATCTCCCCTTTTTAAATTCATTGATGAGGGATATTATTGAATTAATTTTAACGGAGATACGAAAATGGAAAAAAAAGAGTACGAACGCCCGGATTATCAAAAACATGATGGTGAACAGGGCAACATAAAGAAAAAAAGAAGATGACCGCTGATTGGTGAGCAATAAATACAAAAGTGTGCCTGCCAAGAAAAGTTCCGGAAGAAATAGGAGATGAAATAATGGTTCCAGTCGTTTCATCGAACTTTCATAAAAAAAGGGCTTCGACATAAAATATTGGCTAATGTGAAATATTTTTTTTCGATGGTAAAGCACAATTCAGAAAAAAAAGAAAAAATTTATGAGTTTTCTGCTCATACTTTCAATGTATGCGTTGTATTTGTATACTATAATATGAACAGGATGCAGTACAATCTGTGATTGTAAATGCAATGTTTTTGGTTGATATTTTATATATTTCATACCGATTATTATATATACAGAGTTCTGTATCGTACAGGATTATGTTTTTCAAAGAGTTGAGGAAAATATACGAGATATTCATGAGAGGAATGACAAATTCTCAATTACAATACAGGAGTGCGGTATGTTTTTTATTTTTGCTTGACTCTTTGTAATGAATTTAATATATACTAAATGTGCTATGTATTGAGCAGTTGCAGTCAAATGTAATAGATATCTGCCCCGGTTATGAAGGATTCGCATCATGGTTGCGATGAGGAAAGCGTCGGCAGTTGTTGCAGATACTCAAGAGGGAAGGTGCTGATGAAAAAATGGAGCATTGAGGGTGCTGATATTTTGACACCCGAGGAAATAATTAAAAATACCTCGCTTGTTATTGCAGGAGATAAAATTGAAAAGATCGGGCAGCCGGATAACAAAGTACCCTTGGTGATAAAAGCGGAAAATTCTGTTCTTGTGCCAGGGCTCATTAACGCGCACGACCATTTACTGGGCACATACTATCCAAAAGTTGGAAACGGCCCCTATGATAACTGGCTCCCATGGGACAACGACTTAAAAAGCGCGCCGGTGTATCAGGAACGGCAACAAATTGAAAACAGGGATTTATATCTTCTCGGCGCATATCGGAATATACTTTCAGGCGTCACGACCGTGTCCGACCACATTCCTCATTTCGTTAACGAGCCATTTCTTGATATATTGCCGGTTCGGGTTATTCGTGATTATGCACTTGTGCATTCAATTGCATCATTTGCGCTTAACTGGGGTGAAGGAGTTGAGGAAGAGTACAAAAAAGCCGTGAAAAAGGATATTCCTTTTATTACCCATATTGCTGAAGGTTTTGATGCGGAAACCATAAACGACTTGAAGGTTCTTGAAAGGAAGAACGGCCTGGGAGAACATTCCGTGCTGGTACATGGTATCGCATTTTCTGAAGATGATATCGACCGAATTAAAAAGAAAAACGCATCGGTGGTGTGGTGCGCCGATTCAAATATTTTCATGTTTAATAAAACCGCGAACGTCAGGTATATGCTTGAAAAAGGCGTGAACCTCTGCATCGGGACGGATTCTCCGATGTCGGGAGGCCTTAATCTGCTGTATGAAATGAAATTCGATAAGTCATATTATCAGCGCACCTACGGCAGAGAGCTCGGTGATGAACAGATAGTGAAAATGGTAACGATAAATCCGGCCAGAGCGTTTCGACTCCACAAACAAGGAAGGATTAAATCCGGGTTTATTGCGGATTTGACGCTGTTTGAAAAAAAGGGGAATCCGTATAGCACTGTGGTACAGGCTGAGCTGTCGGATGTGAAACTTGTGGTGATTGCAGGAAAAGCGCTGTATGGCAATAGTGAGTATGAAGAACTCTTTGTGGCGCAAAAAACACCGTATCAAAAAGTTGTTCTTGACGGGGTGCAAAAAGTCGTTATGGGTGATCTGTTGGGCCTTTTAAAGAGGATCAGCAAAGCGGTGGGCTTTAAGAAGGAATTTCCGTTTTTACCGGTGGATTTCAAATATCCATAAACGCAAAAGCGCAGGTCGGTATATTTATCTTCGAATATTTTTGTAGATATCGTCAGGAGTACCAATGGCTATCACGACACGGTCATACAAGAGCGGCTCCATAGTATATATGGAAGGCGACAAAAGCGAAACCATATACATTCTCAAATCAGGAAGGGTGGTTCTTACTACAAAGAAAGTGGAGGATAAAACCTGGGTTGAGGAAAAAGTTCACGTGAAGCCGGGTGAATTTTTCGGTGTCAAATCGGCGTTGGGGCGCTATCCGAGGGATGAGACTGCACAAACGCTGGGTGATACCACCGTGCTCGTGCTTTCATTAGCCGACTTTGAAAAAATGATTCTCCAGAATATCAATGTAGTGAAAAAGATGCTTCGAGTATTCAGCAATCAGCTACGCAGAATCGGGAAAACGGTGCGTGAGGTGCTGGGAGAAGGCGATACAATTAATCCCGAAATAGAACTTTTTAAACTCGGTGAGTATTACTTTAAAATGGAACGTGCCCAGCAGGCAATGTATGCATATAAAAAATATCTTGATTATTATCCCGATTCGAAATATGCCTCGATGGCAAAGGAAAGACTCCAAAAAATTAAATCGGGAGATTTTGGCGGCGGGGAAACTGTTCCCGATTTCAGCCAGCCAGCGGGAGTATCGGATGAAGATATGACGGACTTTAGCATTGAAGATGAGAGCACATCGGCGCCGCAGCCAGAATCGGAAGGGGCGCGCTCTCCGCTTGCGGGGGAAATGGACGATTTTCTTTCGGAAAAAAAATCCGGTG
Organism: Leptospira biflexa; assembly: GCA_020721925.1. GTDB lineage: Bacteria > Spirochaetota > UBA4802 > UBA4802 > JAGODF01 > DYLV01. The sequence goes on along the minus strand of DYLV01000001.1, from coordinate 37,698 downwards.
ATATGCTTGATGATTTTACATTTGATGAACCGGGTGCTTCTCAAACCGACAATGTGTCGCAGGACATCAATGAAATATTCTATGAAGGAATGCGACTTTTTGCGGCCGGTCAGTATCAGGAAGCTGTTGAGCTTTATAATCGCATAATCAACAGCAAATCGCTTCAGGGAGAAACTGAAAAGAAAACGTTTGAAAAAGCACATTTCGAACTCGGCAGGTGCCAGTACAAGCTGGGTAAATTTAACGACGCCCTCGGGACGCTTTCCGGCCTCATTAAAAAATTCCCCAATTCGAAGATGGTCAAAAGTTCATTGCTGTATATCGGTATAATATTTGAAGACTTGAAAAATTTCGATAAAGCCATGACCTACTACAGCAAAGTCATGAGTATGGAGCCGAAAGACCAGACGAACAAAGACGCTCAGAACCGTCTTATGAAAATTCAAAACAGTCAGGGAAGAAGATGACGATGTTAATCGACAACCCCATTTTTGATAAGTTCATGGTTGAATATGCGCCCAATGAACTAATTTTCTGCGAATTTGAGCCCGGCAATGAATTTTATATTATTCAGACGGGCAGAGTAAAAATCGTCAAGATAGTCAACAACAATGAGAAGACACTCGATGTGTTGAAGGCAGGAGATATTTTCGGAGAAATGGCGATTCTGGAAGAACAGCCGCGTTCGGCATCGGCAATTGCGATGGAACAGTGCAAAATACTGAAATTTCATCGAGATAATTTCGATGCCCTTATTCAGGGCAATCCTCAGATGGCGTACAAGCTGTTAGTCATTTTTTCAAAGCGAATTTATGATGCCAAGAGAAGGCTCATGATCCTGCTCCTTGAAGAACCACAGCTTAAGGTTATGGATGTGCTTATTATGCTTGCGGAGTCGGATCCGCATATAGATTTACAGGGTCCCATCACTCTACGCTGTAATATCCAGGAAGTGGCGAACTGGGCGGGGATGCAGATCAGCGACGTACAGAAAATTTTAACGCATTTCAACTCGACAGGCAAAATCGAGCTTTTTAATGACCGCATCCATGTGAAAAATATCCGCGACTTCCAGAGAATTGTCAATTCAAGAAGAAAAAGCGCGTAGCATCCCGCAGTTTCCGAAAAATCAGTATCAAATTGTATATGGACAATTATTTTGCTTTATGAGGAATTCATTAAAAACTCTATTAGAAATTGTTCACGTAAGTGTATAAGGGGTAAAAACAGATAAGAACATCCTAAATTTTATGTCATTCAAAACGTTTTCGATGAAAGCGGTATTTGAGGTACCCATAATGCATCAAAGGCGGCAATGATAATATTTTTCTATTGACGTGTAAGAATACTGAGAAATTCTTTACAATAATATTCGGGCTGTTCCAGAGTTACACAAAAGATTGCATTTCATTTCGAACGGGTATTTATCCGCTCCCGTAGCTCAGGTGGATAGAGCAGTGGTTTCCTAAACCATGTGCCGGAGGTTCGAGTCCTCCCGGGAGCACAGCAAACACGGTAGTACCAGGAAGAGAATGTCAATCATGATCTTTCCGTAAAATATCCGGTCAACAGGTTTAAACGCTGCACAATATTCTCTCATGAGTGTATGAAGAAAGATAATGTTCGATAGATTAGATGAAATTTTACGCCGCCATGGCGAACTTGAGCGAGAGCTCAGCAAACCGGAAATTGTTTCAGATCAGAATCGCTTCAGAGAGCTTTCCCGCGAACACGCCCGGATTTCTCCGATTGTGGCAAAATATCTTGAAAGGAAAAAAAAGAGCGGGGAACTGGAGGATGCCAGAGCACTTCTCAAAGCGGAAAAAGAACCGGAAATGAAAAAGCTTCTCACTTCTGAAATTGATGTGCTCGAAAATGCGATTGCCGCACTTGATGAGGAACTGAGAATACTGCTTTTGCCGAAGGATCCAAATAGCGGCAAAGATGTGATACTTGAAATACGCGCCGGCACAGGAGGAGAAGAGGCTGCACTTTTTGCCGCCGATCTTTTTCGGATGTACACCAGATACTGCGATATGAAAGGCTGGAAAGTGGAACTGATGGACTCTAGCCCTACCGGCATAGGGGGCTACAAAGAAATTATTGCATCCGTAAGCGGCCAGGATATTTACGATAATTTAAAATATGAATCGGGGGTACATAGGGTTCAGAGAATCCCCGTCACCGAATCGGGTGGACGCATACACACGTCCGCGGTAACCGTGGCGGTATTACCCGAAGCTGAAGAAAGCGAAGTCCATATAAATCCCGATGAACTCCGCATTGATGTGTACCGGTCATCCGGGCATGGGGGACAATCGGTTAATACCACTGATTCGGCCGTGCGAATTACTCATCTTCCAAGCGGGATGGTGGTCACCTGCCAGGATGAAAAATCACAGCTGAAAAATAAAATAAAAGCGCTGCGTGTGCTTCGGGCGCGCCTCTTTGAAAAACTCGAGGAGGAACGGCGAAGGAGGGAAGTTGAAGCGCGACGCAGTCAGGTCGGCAGCGGCGATAGAAGCGAGCGCATCCGCACCTATAATTTTCCGCAATCAAGAGTCACCGACCACCGCATCGGCCTCACGCTCTACAACCTCGATGCTGTTTTAAATGGTGAGCTCGATGACATCATCGAGCCTTTGAAACAGCATGAAATTGCGGAATTGCTGAAGGCTTCCAGTTGATATGACTGTTGACCGGGCACTGCAGATGCTCACTGAAGCGTTTACACTCGCCGGAAGTCAAACCGCAAGGTTGGATGCCGAGGTTATTCTGTCCCATGTGCTTCAATGCAAACGGCACACGCTTATCGCAGAGGGGAAGAGGCCTCTTGTGAAAGCAGAAATCGAATGGCTGATGGATGCCCGAAAACGAAGGGAAAAGGGCGAGCCTGTACCGTATATTGTCGGGAAGAAAGAATTCTATTCAATTGAATTTACCGTCGATTCTCGCGTATTGGTGCCCCGCCCGGAAACCGAGTTGCTTGTCGATCTGGTGATACAGCACGCTCCAGAAAGCGGTTCTATATTGGATGTGGGTACCGGTTCTGGTGCGATTGCGGTGGCAGTGAAACGTAATAGGCCAGATTGCATGGTTTTCGCATCTGATATTTCGTTTGAAGCACTCTGCCTTGCGCAAATCAATGCGGAAAGAATTTTAAGAACGAAAGCAATAGAATTCCGACAGGGAGATCTTTTTGCGCCGTGGCACATGGCGCAGTTCGATATTATTGTTTCTAACCCTCCCTACATTGGATACGAAGAAAGAGATGCACTTCCAAAAGAATTGTTTTTTGAGCCAGAATTTTCTCTCTTCTGCCGTGATAGAGGGAGAGAAATTATTTTCAGGCTGATAGATGAAGCAGGTGGATATCTTAAAAGGGGTGGAAAAGTTTTGATTGAAATTGGCGCGGGGATGAGCGATGATGTCGCATACCATGCGCACAGGAGCGGGTTTTTGGTTTCAATCTATAAAGATTATGCAGGATTGCCGAGAGATGTGTTACTGCAAAAATAAGGAAAAGTCATGTCCCTGATATCGATACATTACAGGAGAATGACGACATTCGTATACCTTTTGGTATTTCTTCTCATTTTTAATTTAATTTTTAATTTGCATTTCCAGTGGTACGGTATTTCCATTATTGTCCGCGTATACCTTTTTGTTTTTTCCTTTTATCTCATCTACAATTATTCTACAATTGATGTTGAAAGGCTTAAAGAACTGTATCGAAAAAGATTCGGAAAAAAAGGAAGCATCATTGTTCTCTTTGAGATGGGGGTGGTGCCGTTGTTGATAATTTACGGAATCACCATAATATTCACTTTTGTTGACTACCTTCGTTTGCCGAACTGGCCCTGGAATCCACTTTTAAGTCTTCTCAACGGACGGTATTCAAATCTGGTAATTTATTCTCTACTGCTTTTCATTATAATGAAAACAGGTTCCAGACCAGGAATAAAAATAGTAATCTTTTTTGGTGTGTCGGTGCTGTATTTCTTAGCTGATAAATATCTTTCGTCGGTTATTTTCGCGGGAGCCGGACTACTCGTGCTGAAATTCATTAAGCTACTTGTTATTTTTTTCTTTCTTTTTTTTGGGTTTTTAAGTGAGCGCAATAAGAAGTGGTCACTGTTGTATGCCTCAGCGTCGACGTCAATTATCATCGCATTATTGCTGGGAGGATATGCTCTTATTTTCCGGTATTCGCCGGTTTCCTCCTATCAACACATGGTTTCCGGCCTTGCCCTCATGAAGTTAGGATTTTCATATCCCGTCTATGATCTTGCTGACACGATTGCAGAAAAAGGCGCGGTATCTTTTTCACGAGATTTTATCTCCCTTTCCAAACATATTCGGTGCGATATTATTTTCACCAGTGCGCAGTGGGAAAAGTTATTATTTGCGGAAAAAATTGATCACGCAGACTATATTGCCGGTATTATTCTTTCTATTCCCCAGGAAATTCCTTTCGCCAGGCTTGTCGATTATGCGATGGAACAGTCGTTGAAATCACCTTCGCGTCTTGAATCGGCATCGAATTATATTGCTCTTGTAGCGAAAAATTCTGCAGGAAGAGCGGAACAGATAAAGAATAAAATAATCGGCTCAAACGAAAATTTCAAGCTCTTTGCTATTGCCGTTTTTGGAGAAATGAAAGATATTAATGTGGTGCCACTGCTGCTGGACTATCTCACCGGGATTGACTTCAAGCTGTCAGACGCCTCGTATGAGGCTTTGAGGAAAATCACCGATAAAGACCCCGCAGCAGAAAAAGGAATTCAACGCAACGATCCGTATGTAATCTCTACTTTTTACGAATATTATAAAAATAATCGCACAAAGCGCTGACCGGACATTTGTCGCATTGCGGATTTCTTGCTAAACACAGCGACCTGCCGTGCCGTATGAGGAGAAGGTGCGTCGAAGTCCATTCGTTTTCCGGGATGATTGAAGTCAGGATCTTTTCGACTTCAATGGGATCATTCGAGTTCGTATAGCCCAGGCGTTGTGCGATCCTTGAGATATGAGTATCCACCGCAAAAGCGGGGATACCGAATCCGACAGAAAGAATGACATTTGCAGATTTTCGTCCGATGCCGGGAAGCTTCATGAGTTCTTCTCTTGAGTTTGGCAATTTCCCTCCATATACATCCATAACCTCGCGAGACAGAGATATGATGTGTTTTGCTTTCATTCTGAAAAAACCGGTGCTTCGAATAATTTTCTCGATATCTTTTTGATGCGCAGATGCGAGTTCTTTGAATCCGGGATACTGTGCGAAAAGCGGTTGAGTGACCTCATTAACCTGTCTGTCTGTCGTCTGGGCAGATAGGACTACGGCAATCGCGAGCTGATAGATTCCTTGAAACGAAAGATCGGGCCGAACATCTCCGTAGAACCTCCGCAATTGCATCAATATTTTTTTTGATCGCTTTGCATCCATCTTAGAACGCGCTGAGTGCGGCACGGGACAAGGATTTTTTTTCTTCAAATGCGTTTTTGCCGGCAAGATCGTTTTCATGGAAATAATATCCGCATACAAGTTCTTTTTTAAATTCCATAGAAGCGAGAGACTTGAAATCTTTCAAGGCCGCATTGGGTTTTCCGAGGGCATTATAGATTTGTGCACGCAGAAAAAGGGCTTCAAAATGCAAAGGATTTTTTTCAAGGGCGGCACTACAGAAATCAAGCGCTTTCTTTTTATTTGTAATGCGGAAATTCGTTATCGCTGCGCCGAAGAGGATGTCATCGTCCGAATAATTTTTTTTTATAAGGCGCTCGAAATCGAGAGCAGCTGATTCATAGTTTTTATTGCTGAAATGTTCCCATGCAGTGATGACGATCTGGTTTATCTGATGGTCGTTGAAACGGCGAAGATTGGGGTGATCGAGCGTGGGACGCGAAGGGACTGTTGTACAGGTGGGGAAAAAAATAACAAAGGATATCATCATAAGGATAAAAGGGGCTGAATGGTGAGTGTACCGTGTCATTTCGTGCCTCTGAAATTGATATTTAATTTATATCATGCGGCATGGAGTGTATGCATGGTATTTCGGGCAGAAATGGCAAGAATAAATTTTTGTAAAATGCGTTTGTGATGTTATGGCATTATCGCTAAAGAATGTCCAACAGGTTGCCGATAGTATCGATATGAGGATTTCTACAGGCATATCGGAAATATCATTCATCAACCGATCCGGAGTCGCAACTCGGGTTCCTGAAAAAGTCTATATATGGCCCGTGTATGCTGAAGGGCGTGTGGAACCGATACAGGGGGTGGCCCGAAGAACGGACGGCAGTGCGATTTATTCTAAACCACTTCCCGAAGATGCAGGGAAACTCCTTGAGAGTATGAATACTGCTTCTGTATATTGCTATGGGGAAAATGGGCACAAAAGCGTCACTGCTTCTCTGCCTCCAGGCACATTTTTCGATGCATTGGCGTGATGTTCCTTTCGTCTTGTATTAGCGGATCCGGCGTATCCCTTCTTCGACCACTCCACCGCTAAAAAGCTGGCTGAGAATATCGGGATTGATTGCATACAGCAGTGCGATTGAACTGACAAGAATAACTACACCAAGCCAGATGGTGTATTTACCGGCAGTGCGGCGAATGAGGATTCCGGATAGCGCTGCGATGATGATGGGTCCTAATGTTTTTACATCACCGAGAGGAATCCGATAACGAGTTATGTCCGCTTTATTTCCCATAATGTGTGCAAGGTTTATATTGATGTTGGCGATGATGAGTACCGCTTCAGCAATGAGTATCACAAGCATTCCCAGAGAGGCAAATTTTGTCGAGACGCCTTCAGTGCGATATATTTCATAGATTACTGCAGGCAACATGAGAGTGAGCACAATGAGGGGAAGCTTGAAAGAGACTCCGACAACCATCCCGATGAGTGCGCCTGCGGTAATTAGGGTGCAGATGAGTGCTGCATGTTTGAATTCTTTCGCCATTGTATCCCTCATTATTATTATATTGAAGTTTATGATATGTACGATAATTTGATGGATTTAAAATTGCAAGTAAAAATTAATTTTCCTTTAGGAGAAATGGTACATCTATTTTGATTCGTTTATATGCGGTAAATACATTGACAAAAAGCAAGTGGGAAGTTGATTTGAAAACACTATAATTGGCGATGTTGGATTACAGGTTATGTAAAAGTACATGAGGAGTGGTGCTATGGCGGATACAGGCCAAATAAAAGGAAGAATCAATTTTCTTTGTGAAATAGGAACCGAGGAAATACCTGCTGGTTATTTAACTCCGGCGACAGAATATACGGAAAAAATCTTCAGGGATACTCTCACAGAGTATCGCATTAAGTATGAGGACATTCGTGTGTATGCGACGCCGCGTCGGATTGCAATTCTCGGAAGCAATATTAGCGATACACAGGAATCGCTGGAAGAAGAAATCAAAGGCCCTTCCATCAAAGCAGCATACGATGCGGTGGGGAAACCAACCAAAGCGTTGATAGGTTTTGTACAGGGAAATAATGTTGAAATTGCAGCGGTATATCGAAAAACCACTGAAAAAGGGGAATATGTATTCTGTAAAAAAGTTCTGGAATCGAAAAAAACTGCAGAAGTCCTTCCGTCTATTTTAGAGGGAATTATTGCGGCCATGCCGTTTCCCAAAAGAATGCGGTGGAGCGATAAGCATATTACTTTTGCCCGTCCGGTGCGTTATTTTCTTGTGATTTTAAACAACAATAAAATATCTCTTCCAATAGAAAACATACCTTCGAGAAATATGACAAGAGGTCATTTCATACAGCACAACAAGATGATACAGATAGAATCGCCCGAAGATTACGAGACTGTTCTCGAGCAGCATGGTGTTATCGTAAACCACAATCGGCGTAAAGAAATGATACGCGCGGCGCTGGAGGATGCTGCAAAGAAAGCAGGCGGGGTAATGCTGCATGATGAAGAATTGCTCGAAACCGTGACATTTTTGGTTGAATATCCCTATGCGGCAATATGCGAATTTGACCGTTCATACCTTGAAATTCCGGATATCGTTCTTATCACGGAAATGAAAGAGCACCAGAAATATTTTGCGGTGATGGATCCAGCTGGAAAGCTTTTGAATAAATTTCTGGTGGTTACGAACAATCCCCCCACGCAATATGTTAAAACAGGCAATGAGCGCGTCATTGCGGCGCGCTTCAACGATGGGAAATTTTTCTTCAATGAGGACAGAAAAAAGAAGCTCGAAGATTTTGTGGAGTCGTTGAAAAGCGTCCTTTTTCACAAGGAACTCGGCACTATCTATCAAAAGATTGAGAGGATGAATAAGATCGCCGATGTGATCGCAGAGGAAATTTCTTTATCTAAAGATGAAACAGAAAAGGTGAAACGGGCAATTTATCTTTGCAAAGCAGACCTCAATACGGCAATGGTGTTTGAATTCACTTCGCTGCAGGGGAAAATCGGGAAAGTGTACGCGCTTCTGGATAAAGAAGATCCGGAAGTTGCGGAAGCAATTGATGCCCAGTACAGACCACGATTCAGTGGTGATCGCCTTCCCGAGGGGAAAGTCTCTCTGGTGGTGTCAATAAGCGAAAAGATTGATAATATTTTCGGTTCTTTTTCAGTCGGCAATATCCCGAAGGGATCGCAGGATCCATATGCGCTTCGACGGCAGGCGAATGCGGTTGTGGAGATGGTCATCGAGGGGAAAATAAACATGCGCCTTGATTGTGTTCTTTCGCGCGTTGCAGTGCTGTATCGGGGAGGAGGCTCTCTCGTAAATAAAATCCTTGAATTCATTAATGCAAGGGCAAAGACGATTTTTGCAGAGCATGGATTCCGATACGATGAAATCGACGCATGCCTTTCAATCTGCAATTATGACTATCTGGAGCTTTTCAGCCGGGCTAAGAGCATCAACGAGTACCGCGCCAATGAAAATTTCTCGCAAATGCTTCTTTCTCTTAAAAGAATGAACAATATTTACACTGCATTCCGGCAGAAAAACCGCGATTATATGCTGAAATTCGATCCAGCTCTCCTTTTAGAAGATGCCGAGAAGGCACTTAATTCTTTTTTCGAATCAAAAAAATCTGATATTGAAAGGTACATTTTCGAAAATAGATATATTGAACTTTTCAATCTTCTCATAGCCGGGAAACCTGTCATAGACATGTTTTTCGATAGGGTGATGGTGATGGCGGAAGAGGTCAAAGTCCGCGATAATCGTCTTGCGCTACTGGAAAGAATTTTAAAACCTTTTAAGACTCTTATGGATTTTTCAAAAATATCCGAATAGATGCAACGGTATACAAATCAGTGAATGAATTGTTCTGAGAGGCAGAGTACTCGCATAGATGCATGAAAGATAAAGAAAAAATACTATTGACAACCTCAATATTTAATCAAGAGTGTGTAAAATTTTGCGCAAAAAATTGTGTGAAGTACTGAGGGAGAAAGATAATGAAAAAAATTGCAGTTTTTATGTTTGTCGTATGCGCGATTGCGATGAATGCCGCCTGCAAACGTGACAGCGATGTGCTTGCCACCTACAACAGTGGAAAAATCACGCGCGGAGAGTTCCACGAATGGCTCGATGCGCACCATATAAACCGGGACAGTATAATGAAAAAGAAAAAGCAGCAGGCGAGCAAACTTCAGACGATGGGGCTGTGGAAGCTTGCTGCCGCCGAGGCGAAAAAAGCGGGGTTCGACCAAACAGAGGATTTTAAAGCAATTGCCGATATTTCCACAGAATCACAGCTTATTTCAATTGTATTGAAAAAAGAAATTGGTGAGAAAACAGATTTCAATGAACCGGCAGTCAAGCTTCGCCAGATTGTGCTTAATGTGAAAAATTATACGATGGTGAACAATAAGCGCGTGGATATAAAAAAATCTGAGCTTGAAAAAGAATTTGAAAAGGCGATTCAAGAAGCGAAGGCTATTATTGTACGCCTCGATGCCGGCGACAGCTTTGAGGAGCTTGCAAAGAAGCATTCGCAGGATTTTTCAAAGAGCAAAGGCGGCGAAGTGGGCTTTGTAGTGCGCTCGATGCTCGAACCGCCGCTTGCAAAAGTAGTGTTCGAACTGCCCCTCGGTCAGTATTCAAAAGAGCCGGTTCGCCTGAGCAATGCGGTCGCGATAGTAAAGGTTGAGGAGAAAACAAACCTCACGTCACGGAATATTGAAGATGTCGTAGGCAATAAGGTGCAAGCGGCTCGGCTTAAGAATAAGCTTTTGCGAGAGGCAGGCGAGAATTATATTCTATCATTAAAAAATGCACCAGATGTAAGTATCACTCTGGAAAATATATCAAAAAAGGATAAAAATGCGGTGCTCTATAAGGTCGGCAATGATGTATGCACGCTGGGCGATCTTGAAAAAAGAATCGATATTATTACAACAAGAATTTTTAAGGATCCAAAGGCGAAAAATAAAATTACCGACGAACAAAAAACGCGACTTGCGGAAAGCATGCTTCGATACTCGTTACTGAAAAGAGTTGCAGAGCAGAAAGGAATAGTGCGCGATCCCGACTATGTAAAGAAAATTGAGATACGGCGTGAATCGCTCCTTGCGCGGGAATATATGAAGCAGATCGGAAACAAGGAAATAAAAATCGGCGAAAAGGAAATCCGGGATGAGTATGAGCGGAATAAGGACAAGCGATACTATACTATGAAAAAAGTAGGCGGGAAAAGTCAGAAGGTAATTATGCCGTATTCCGAAGCTCGTGAGCGAATTGATAAAACGCTGACGATGAAACAGCAGTCAGCCGCGGTGACTGCCTGGAAGAATAAACTATTGCATGCTGAAAATTTTAAGGTAATGGAAAACGAACTGTCTGGAGAATGAAGTCGAAAAGCGATGTTATTATTTTCTGAGAAAGCGCTCATGAGGTAAAAAATTATGAGCGCTTTTGTTGGTTGTACAAATTGCTCATTTCAAAAGCTCAATAATCCTTTCAAAATCTTCGAGTGAATAATAGTTTATTTCTATTTTCCCACGCTGTCCGGAATGTTTTATTTCGACTTTTGTGCCGAAAATGGATACAAGCATTTCTTCCATTTTTCTGATGTGCGGATTTTTTTCATTCCGTTTTTTTGGTTTTCCCTCCTCTGCATATGAGGTAGCGATTTTTTCTGTTTCCCTCACGGACAGGCCTTTTTTTATTATTTCACCGAATAGCTCAAGTTGTCTGTTTTCGGGGACTGAGAGCAGTGCTTTTGCATGCCCCGAAGTGATTTTCCCATCTGAAATTGCCTGCTGTATAGTTTCAGGAAGTGTGAGAATGCGAAGAGCATTTGCAATTGTGGTGCGATCCTTGCCCACTTTGTCGGCGACATCCTGCTGTTTTAGCTTAAATCGGCTGATCAGCATGCGATACGCTTTTGCTTCTTCAATCGGGTCTAAATTGGTACGCTGAATGTTTTCAATTAAGGCATAGGTGAGATTTTCTTCCTCGCCTGCGTCAACTATGATTGCTTTAATATGAGAAAAGCCAGCGAGCTTTGTAGCCCTGAGCCTCCTTTCACCGGCAATGACAAAATAACCGCTTGAAGACTTTCTGACGATGATCGGTTGAATAAGGCCTACCGATTTTATGGATTCTGCAAGTTCCGCAAGTTCTTTTTCATTGAAATTGGTTCTCGGCTGGTCAGGGTTTGGTTTGATTGCATGCACGGGAATCTCAACGATTCTGGATGCATCGCTTGAAATGAGCGATTCCATTTCCTCGACAGGATTCGATGATTCGGATATGATGGCGCTGAGTCCCTTTCCGAGTACGCGCTTTTTATTTGACATTGTTCAATACCTCTGTGGCAAGCTTTTCATAGGTTTCACTCCCCACGCAATGACGATCGTAGACATTGATTGGCTTGCCAAATGATGGCGCTTCTGAGAGCTTAACATTGCGGGGTATGATGGTGGAAAACACTTTGTCTTTAAAATAATCCCGAATATCATTTACTACTTGCTGTGATAGATTGGTGCGGGAATCGTACATGGTTAGAAGCACCCCTTCAATACGAAGGTTTCTGTTGAGCTTTTCTTGAACCATTGCAATAATTTTTAAAAGCTGGCTTAATCCCTCCAGAGCATAATACTCGCATTGAAGAGGAATAAGCACCGTATCCGCTGCTACAAGGCTGTTTAACGTGAGAATCCCCAATGAGGGAGGGCAATCGATGAAAATATAATCATATTCGTTTTTGATCGCTTTTATGGCATTTCGCAGTATGAATTCTTTGTTTTCCATATCGAGAAGGTCAACCTGTGCACCGGAGAGATGAATGTTTGAGGGTACGATAAAGAGATTATCGATTGCTGTTTTGAAGATTGCGTCTTTGATGTCGATGGAACCGATAAGCACTTCATACACGGTAGAGCCAAGCTCTTCAACATTTATTCCCAGACCATAGCCGGCATTGGCCTGAGGATCGATGTCGATTATGAGGACTCTCCGGCCTTTTTCTGCTATGAAAGATGCGAGATTGATCGTTGTGGTGGTTTTGCCAACTCCACCCTTCTGATTCGATATGGAAATTATTCTTCCCATTGCATGCCTGCCTAACGCCTGATTCGCCCGCCAATTTCTTTTGGATGAGAGAGCCGATACGCGGTGATGATAACCGAAACGATGAAAACCGCAATAAACGCGAAAATAACCCGTACTGCCGTAACGTATGGAATCAGCCGCCATCCGGCAGCGGTAATCACTGCAAACGGCGTGTAGGAATAATCACCGCTTCCATACAATGATATAATATATTCACCTGAATGAGGTGCATTAACGTCAATTGAAAAATTATTGGAACCTGTATCTTTAGAAAGAACAAGCTTCATGTCTTTTGTATACAGGTCAACCTGAAAAATACCTTTTTTGGCATAAAAATATATGGTATTTTTCCCTTTTTCTAACAGGACGGTGTGGGAACGGGCATTTTCGCCAGGGAGGATTGCATCGAGTAGTTCTGATGTAATAATCTGGTTCCATTTGTTTATTGTGGGCGTATGATATGCAAACATCCCTTTCCGGGTTATTCTAAATATCATGTAGCGCATAATTTCATCAGCATGCTCAGATGAGTGATAACTTGAATATATTATTTCTCCTGAACCTCGCGTGAGCAATGAAATGATGCGGGCATTGAGTATGCCGCGTGGGGTCTCCACTTCCCCTTCAGCAATTATATCCGCACCTTCTACCGATTGTATCAGCACCCATCCTTCATGCGGCATAAAAACATCTGTCTTTTCTCGATTGAGGAATAATCGAAGTGGGTTATTCAGTTTTGCGGGATATCTTCCTGAAAGTCCAAGATTTGGGAAGTTGAAATAAAAATTGAAGCAGTGAAACGTTTGCTGGAGAATATCATAGGAGAAATCTGAAAAATATGCAGAACCGCCCGCGCCGATAAAATCCCTGATGTTTTCGTATATCTTTTCCATTTCGATTTTTTTTTGAAGATCTTTCATGGATACGCTGTGCACGAAATAACCGCTTGCAGAAACATCTATATGGGATTCTGGTGATCTACCCAACCCACAGGGGAAAAATACGGCCGTATATTTTTTTAAACAATCTTTTTTTTCAAGATCCGTGAAGGGGATAATTTCAAATGGGATTTTATAGTGATTGAGCAATATTTCTATGTGGTCGAATCGCCCTTTTACAAGGCCAACAGGTTTTTCCGCCGCAGAATTTTCAGAAACAAGAGTCAGTGCACATGCGGATGAAAGTACCGTTGTAAAAATCCATTTCCTGATCATGGTTGTTCGGCTAGCTCGCGGAGCGTTTTGAGTATTTTTTTTCTTTCTTCGAGGTCTGCAAGAATTTCATCATTACCGCATTCATACGCTATCTGATAGCAAAAGGCGGTAATAGAAACGATGAGTCCTTCGTTGAAATCCGGATTTATGATTGCGTGCCCAGAAAATGATTTTACCAGAGGGGTTGAATCGTGAAGAGCTTTGAAGCGGCAATCGTAATAGGGCAAAGCGCGCAATCCCTCTCTAAGCTCGGAATCGCGAGTGGATTGATCAAGTGGAATTCGCTTGGCGGATATATCAGAGGCAGGCCTGCCGCGGCGAACCCAGTTTTTATAGCCGTCTATGACATCATGAAGAGTGCGTGCAAATCGTTGAAATACGCTTCCAATCTTTTTTAAAAGGGTAGCGACGGAAATCATCGATTTAATCTGGCCTTTGAATATTTTTTGAAGTTCTTCATAGGAAATAATCATGTTGGGATTATTCATACGGAAGGAGTAGAACTCTTGCATTATATCATCGAATTCATGTATTTCTCTTTCAAAAAACGAAGCATCGAATATGCGCCCTTCTATGGTTTCCTTAGCATCGGTTTCAAAAAAAATAATGCTGCCGTCCAGAACGTGAAGAAAAAAAGTTTTGAAATAATTCACCAGCCCGTCGATAAAGCCGATGAAATCGGTTTTGAACACTTCAGACGAATCACCCCTTCGTTTATCGATTAGGCGCCACTGATCATCGAAACAGCGTAAAAGAAGATTTTCTCCTGATATTTCGGTTTTTAGGAATAAATATATTTCCTCGAAGTGGTCAAGCTCTTCTTTTATCGATTCGATCTTGTTTTTGCGAAGGCTTTCATCGTCTTTTCGGAATTTTTTCAAAGCAGCGGCGTCATAATAATATGAATCCTCTTTTACTGTTATTGCGGATGTTTTATAATATGCTGCAATTTCCTCCATCTTCACCTCGCGCTGGAAGACAAGCGCTTCGTGCAGGGCGATGAGAAGCCAGGGGAGCGAGGGAATTCCATATTTGCGCTCCAGCTGATAGGAAAGTGCGCATTCACCGTTTTGCTGGGAAAGAAAGAATGTTCTTATTGCCAGAACAGCAGCATATTTCTTTTTTTCCGCTTCGAGATTTAATTTTTCCTTTTCTTTCTTTGTTTTATCGCTGTCGCGTTCGTTTATCACGGCTTTGTGGTAGCCCTCCATGTTGGAAAGGGAGTTTTCAAACACGTGAATAATGTGCTCTTTGGTTTCTGCAGGCAGTATGAAATATGAAATAAATCCAGAGGTAAAATCTTTTAACTCGCGTTCGAAGTCCTCCCGTTCCATCCACTTGACGGTATCAAAGGAGTAACGTGAAAGTGTGAGGGATCCGATGTGGGTAGTGAGTTTGGAAAGATAATTGAAAGCGGCAATATCAGTAAAAGTTTCATCATGGAGCATTGATGCCAGTACATTATCGATAAACATGCATGTGGTGTCTTTAAAATGAGCTATCTCGCCGAGTATTTTCAGAAGTTTTTTTGTAGGGATGAGACGTTTTTTAAACCAGAAGCCAATTTTATTGCCGGAGCGTGTGAGGTATCTTTTTTTGAAAAGTGCGTATTTTTTGTATGTTTTTACTATATCGTCCAGATAGGCGGCGGTGAATGCGGGGACAACAACAGAAGGAACTTCGGGGGTCTTAAACGCTCTCTGGGCTTCTTTTTTCTTTTCATTGAGCTCGATGCTTGTAAAAAGCGGCCCTTTAACAGGTTTGTCGGGACAGGTATGGATCAGCTCAATTACCGCGCTGTATCGCTCCTCATCAAGAAGTGATTTATTGTTCAGCAGAGTCCGAACAATTTCCATTTTTTCAGGCGGGATGTCCTTGCTTAAAAGGAGCGCTTTCGCTCTCCGTTCAATTTTTTTTATGTCTTTTCCTTCAGCCATCACCCTTTTCCGAAATTGAATCTCTCATCTCGGCCATTGCGTTAATTCATCATGCGACTTCGCCTGTTTGATCACGGTACTCGGTTGTCGGGAAACATCTTTGTGCGCATACGCATCGAAGATGCGGTATTAGTATGTATCAGCATCGAGTGATTAATTTCAACAAAAAAAAGAAAGAACTTCCATCATTTTTATTTGACCTGAGTATGGTATTTTTCAAAGATACATTTCTGTTGGGCGATTGATAGATTGATATCAGTCATCAATGCATGAGAGTAGGGTATGGCGTTGTTAAAATCTGAAGTGATAGATATTGTACGGCTTGCACTCAAAGAGGACATCGGAACGGGTGATATAACCACCTCGGCGATATTTGTGGGCACAGAACCAGGAAATGCTAAAATAATTGCCAAAGACGATGGGGTTTTCTGTGCTGGTATGCTTCCCGACTATATTTATGGCGAACTGGATCCTTCCGTCAGAATAAAATATTTGAAAGAAGATGGAAAAATAATTCATAAAGGAGAAATTGCCTTCGAGCTCAATGGTCCTGCGGCATCGCTTTTAACAGGCGAACGGGTGATGCTTAATTTTTTACAGCGCATGTGCGGAATCGCCACGGCAACCGCAAAGGCTGTCCAGATGCTGGCAGGGACGGGTAT
This sequence comes from Leptospira biflexa, assembly GCA_020721925.1. Lineage (GTDB taxonomy): Bacteria > Spirochaetota > UBA4802 > UBA4802 > JAGODF01 > DYLV01. The sequence continues at coordinate 21,329 of DYLV01000001.1, read as the reverse complement.
TACGGTACTCGATACGAGAAAGACTGCCCCTGGACTTCGCGCAATCGATAAATATTCAGTAAAAATGGGGGGGGGACACAATCATCGATTTGGCCTTTTCGATATGGTGATGATTAAGGATAATCACATCAAAGCTGCCGGCGGTATCATTCCTGCCGTTGAAGCGGTACGCAGAGTACACGGAAGTCGCTACAAAATCGAAGTAGAAGTGACAGGCGAAAAAGAGGTGATGCAGGCACTGGATGCCGGAGCCGATATCATCATGTTCGATAACATGGATATGGATATCATGGCATCGTGCATTGCGTTGATAGGGGAAAAAGCAAAAACAGAAATTTCAGGCAATATTACTGAAGATCGCCTGTCAGCACTAAAAAATTTGAAAGTGACCTATGTTTCTATGGGAGCGCTTACGCATTCGGTGAAGGCATTTGACCTTTCGATGCAATTTGCCTGAGAGGGGAAAATGAAAAAGTTTGAACATAAGACAGGAGTCTTTTTGGCTGACGACAATGTGCGAATATTTTACCAGTGCTGGCTCGCTCAACAGAGCAGGGGTGCGGTAGTAATTTCTCATGGGCTGGGGGAACATTCGGATCGCTATACAAACCTGATGGAGTATTTAGGGGGGAGTGGCATTTCTTTCTTCGCGATCGACCATAGGGGGCACGGAAAATCCGGGGGAAAGAGAGGACATACTGAACGGTTCATGAAATATGTTGATGATATAAAAAAATTTATTGATGAAATCATCAAACCCATGGTGGGGAAGTGCCCCTTGATTCTTTTGGGACACAGCATGGGCGGTTTGATCGCATTTCGCTATGTGCTGGAATATCCTGATGATTTTTCCGCGCTGGTGCTTTCAGCTCCGGCGTTGATTTCCGCGGTGAAGGTCCCTCGCTGGAAAAAAATGCTGGGGCGTGTGTGTTCTTTCCTTGCACCATCGCTTGCCATGAATAATGAGCTGGATCCGGCAGATATTTCGAGCGATCCGGATGTGGTGCAGGCGTATCGGGATGATCCTCTTGTACATGATATGGTGACTGCGAGATGGTACACAGAATATCTTGATACGGCGGAATATTGCCTTTCACGGCCCGCCGAGATCGAACTCCCTCTACTCATTGTTCATGGCATGGCGGATAGGATGGTGAGTCCGAAAGGAAGTATAATAATTTTTGAAAATGCGAGCTCGAAAGATAAACAGTTATTCACCTTCGACGGGCTTTTGCATGAAACGATTAACGAGCGTCACGAAGAAAGGAAAAAAGTAATCAAAACAATCGGCACATGGATCGTGGATCACGTTTCGTCTTGCACAGCAGAATAGCTACGAATTTGGTCATATTGACGATGATGCCTGCTGGCGCTGTTATAACCGGCTAAAGAGATTGCACTTTCGCAAGATCTTCATATTTTCCGATCATTATCATCATCATACCCTCCCTGATGATATCGTCAGCCGAAGGCGCCATTTTCACATTTAGATTTCTATCATCGAGCATCGGCGATTGTTCGGTGGGAAAATATTTCAGACCGATTACCTGACAGTTGTATGTATTTGGAATTCGTAGCTCTTTGAGAGTTTTCCCGAAAAACTTTTTTGGCGGGACTATTTCAATTATGCCGTAGTCTTCGCCTAAGGGAAGATAATCGACAACGTTTTTCATTGAAAGTGCTCGCGCAAGCCTGATGGCCATATCCCTTTCGGGGAATATGACATCGCTGACGCCGATTTGAGTGAGAATTTTACCGTGATCATCGGTAATAGAGCGAACAATGATGCGGCTCAGTCCGATTTCTTTTAGGTACAGGGAAATAAGAATACTCGGTTCCATTTTCTGCCCGATGCTTACCACTGCACCATCGAAATCCTTTAATGAAAGCGCTTCAAGCACTTCGCGTTTTGATGCGTCTCCAATGATGACGTGCGTGAGAAATTCCTTTGCTTCGTTGGCTGTTTCGCGCGATTGGTCGATACCGAGCACCTCACATCTATTTTCTATGAGGCTTCTGGCCAATGTCAAACCGAAATTGCCAAGCCCAATTACCACAAACTTTTTCATAATCGTATCATCCTATCATGATGTGTTCTTCGGGATAGAATATTTCAGTTTCGTGCTTCTTTTCCGCAAGCGCCATCATAAGTGTGAGAGGACCGAGCCGTCCAATAAACATAACAATGCAGATGAGTATTTTCCCCGCTTCGCTTAGCTTCAATGTGGTTCCTAAGGAAAGACCTACGGTTCCAAATGCTGAAACCGTCTCAAAAAGTATATTTAACATCGGTTCCATAATATCAGAAGTGCAAATTGACAATAGCAAAAATACGGTGACAAATATAAATATTATCGATAGTAACACAAGTAGCATACTCCTGTCAATTGTATCTTCATCAATTGCTCGTTTCCAAAGAATGAGCTGATTTTGCCCCTTAAATTTGGATATGATCATTAACAATATAATTGCAGCAGTTGTTGTCTTGACTCCTCCGGCGATGGAACCGGACGAGCCTCCAATGAACATGAGCATAATCATAAAAAGCTGCGTGCTTTGGCGAAATCGTGAAATATCGACAGTATTGAAACCCGCTGTTCTGCAGGTAACTGATTGAAATAAAGATACGATTGCGCGATCGCTGAATGAAAATGGTGAGATTGCGTGATTCCATTCGAGAAGCAGAATAACCGCAGTGCCGGTAACTATCAGTAAAAGAGTAGTTAAAAGTACCAGTTTCGCATGATGAGAGAAGCCTGAAAAAAAATGCCTATTGAGACTGCGCACAAATTGCCGACGGATTTCGTGAATCACTATAAACCCCAGCCCGCCAATGATTATTGCGAGCATTATGAAGATGTTGAGCGCGATGTTGCCACGGTAGTTTTCCAGATTATTGGAAAAGGTGGAAAAGCCCGCATTGCAGAAAGCAGATATAGAATGAAAGACTGCATGTCCGACAGCTTCAAGTGGGTGATGATCGTATATGAACACGGTGAACAGACCAATGGAGATGATGCCTTCGAAAAAAAATGTATATATGACAATTCTGCCGAGCAGATTTCGAATGGGGACTTTGCGAATATCGCTGTAGAGGTTTTCAAATGCGAACCTCCATTTGAGTGAAATGCTTTTCTGAAACATGGAAACCATGGCCAGCGAAAACGTCATTATGCCAAGACCGCCAAACTGAATGAGAATGGCTATGATGACTTTTCCGAAAAGGGTGAAATCGCGAGCAGTATCCTTTACTATCAGGCCTGTTACGCAGACTGCCGAAGTTGAAGTGAATAAGGCATCAATAAAGCTTATCCCCGAAGCTGTTGCGCCGGGGATCTTAAGAAGGATTGAGCCGCATACAATAAGCAAAATGAAGCTTATCAGTACTTTCTGAATAGGAGATAACTGTAAAATGATATTTTTCATTTATCGACCGCGATGCCGTTAATCCACTTTCCTCTGCGAATGCTGCCGTCTTTGTAGTAGTACACGCCATTTCCGTGCATACTTCCTCTTGAAAAGTCACCCTCGTATTTTTCCCCGTTTGGGAAAATATAGGTACCTTTTCCATCCTGAAGACCGTCGCGGAATGTTCCAGTGTACTTCTCGCCATTGGGCATTGAATACACACCCTCTCCGTCGAATTTTGAATTTTTGAAATAGCCCTCATACTTTTTCCCGTCGGCGTAGGCGATGGTACCTTTTCCTTCTATTGTGCCGTTTTTAAATTGGCCTGTGTACACGTCGCCTCCCTTCATGGTGAGTGTTCCTTCGTCGGCCATTCTGTCGTCTACAAAGTAGCCTTCGAAAATATTGCCGTTTGAAAAGAAGTACTTTCCCCTACCGTGGCGTTTATCTTCTTTAAACTCTCCTTCGTATTTCGAACCGTTCGAGAAGGTAAAAACGCCTTTGCCATGCATTTTGCCATCCTTCCATTCTCCGTTGTATTTATTACCGTTTGGGAATTCCGCTTTCCCTATTCCGTTCGGTGTGCCTTTAATAATCCATCCTTCGTATTGTACCCCTCCGGGCAGTTCCTTTTTCATGTAAACCCCTTCCTTGCTGAATAAGCCCTTTAATGTGGTGCAGCTTAAAGGGATTGCAAAGGCAAGGATGATTGGAACGATTTTAGTTTTCATAGCGGCCTCCTTAATATGCGATTTTATTTCTTCCACTTTTTTTTGCATCATACATTTTTCTGTCGGCATGATCTATAAGCGCCTGAAGACTCTGATGCAATTTGGGGTCGTACTCGGCTAAGCCCAGGCTTGCAGTGATTTGTATGATTGTATTGTTATATGGAATTTTGCACATCTGAATACGGTCTTTCAGCCTCCTGGTGACTTCGATCGCCCCATTGACATCAGTGTCAATAAGCCCTAAAAGAAATTCTTCTCCTCCATGACGACAGATGATGTCGCATTTGCGAAGACTACTGGTGAGTATGTGCGCAACCATTTTGAGTACCATATCCCCTGCCGCGTGCCCGTACGTATCGTTTACAGATTTGAAGTGGTCAAGGTCAAGAAGAACAACACAAAGAGGGCTTTTGCTGCGCTTCACCCGTTCGAGTTCAGATGAAATCAGCGACTCTCCATGTTTGCGATTGAAAAGCATAGTGAGGTTGTCGTGGGTTGCCTTGAGATAGAGCTCCCGCACCAGAAAAACGATTTCAAGTGCGACATCGAGCTGAGGCACATAGCTATCCAACATGACCTTATCCTCGTCGCTAATATCACGGCCGGTGAAAATAAAAAAAACACATTTGAATCGTTTATTCGATTCAAGCACCGGGAACGATGCGACGGTTTTCAATCCAATGTCATTCTCTATTATGCGAAATTTTTCTTTATCTCCATCAAAATAATGAAGTGCAAGTTTTGCAAGGCGTGTTCCGGAAAAAATATTGTCTTCGAGAATTTCGGCGTATGTTTCATGGACTTTTTTCAGAATTCCGACTGCAGTTTGAAGATTGAAATCGATGTTGATTTTTTGTAGTTTTGCGGGGATGTCTTCATTAAGGGAGTAATCGAGATAGATAAATTCATCAAAATTTTTATCGAAAACCGCAAGCGAAACTCCCAGTGCGTGAAAACTACTATGAATATGTTTGCAAATCCCCTTTATAGAATCGGACCAGTCTCCGTCTATCATCTGTAAAAGCTGATTGAAAAGCCCGAGATCCGCATACATTGGTGAATGATAATTAGTTATCGAATGAAGATTATTGTTTGTTTCAGACATTGCGTGCCCCTTTCACAACTATAATTTCTCATTGTATCGCCAAATCAAGTTTGGATTTGCCCTGCACAAACTGACGGATGATGGGATTAGTACTGCCCATAATATCACCGGGATTTCCTTCTGCAAGCACTTTGCCCTCATCGATCATCACAATTCTATCGGCGATTCTCGTCGCGGATTTCATGTCGTGTGTCACCACCACGGAGGTGATGCCGAAGGTGTCACGCATTTTAAGAATTAATCGGTCTACCGCTCCTGCAGTGATGGGATCCACTCCGGTGGTCGGCTCATCGTAGAGCATGATTTGGGGTTTGAGCGCTATTGCACGAGCGAGGCCTACGCGTTTCTGCATGCCTCCGGAAAGCTCTGATGGACGTTTGTTTTCAATGCCACGAAGACCCACATGCGCAAGCATTTCGGGTACCACGCGCGCAATTTCTTCCTCCGGTATGCGCATTCGGCGAAGTCCGAACGCCACATTGTCGAAGACATCCATCGAATCGAAAAGCGCAGCTCCCTGGAAGAGAATGCCGAACTTCTCGCGAAGTGCGCATTTTGTTTTTTCATTGGCTTCGGTCAGCTCAGTTTCGTCAATGTATATAAAACCGCTGTCGGGTTTGAGAAATCCTACAAGATGCTTGAGAATCACGGATTTTCCGGTCCCGCTTTTGCCCAAAACACAGAGGATTTCTTTGTCATACACAGAAAAACTCACCCCATTGAGAACGGTCTTGGGGCCAAAAGATTTTCGCAGGTTTTCTATGCGGATTTTTTCGTGCATCATGTACCAATAATGCAATATTGCAATCAAATGCTCTTCAATATTGTATTTTTGTGTGTTATTCATACGGGAGAAAGGTTGTCAAGAACAATGAGGATGGTTTTCTACAATTCAGCTTGACATCATTTATATAAGCGAGTTATACACTTTTAATACAATGCGCGGTGCATTTCACGCTCTATATCAAGGGGTTGTACTTGCACGATTGCGTGTGTTCTGGGGTTGCCTGTTTATTGTTTTCCTTGCTTCCATTCCCCAAATGGAAATCACACATTGAGGTATGGGTATCGCGCGATTTGAAACAATGGAGTGAGCCCTTCATAGCGGTGACACCAACTCCCGGCTGGCGCCGCGATGATTGATATGGGCATTCCATTGGGAATCCATGTCTTATTAAAGATAGATAGGAAGTACCGACTCTACTGCAGCGCGTTGCTGATGTGTGTCGATGATTGTGGATGTAATGAGCCAAAATTCATTGGTGTGGCGTAACGCTGAAATCTTACACAAAAACTTAGAGTATCGCACTGAATAAAAAATTGAATTGAATTGACAATTCTATAATCCTCGGGAAGATTCAACTCCGGGAGGAGCACATGAAACTGAGCAATGAAGCAAGAGTCGGCCTTTTGGTGACGGTCAGTTTCACGATTTTCATAGTGATGGTTGGAGTGCTGGCGAAGATCAATATCGCACAATCGGGATATATGCTTCGGGTCTATTTCGGCTTTCTCAACGATCTGCGGAAAGGCGCGCCGGTGAAAATTGCAGGGGGCATCACCATTGGCCAGGTGCAGGATATCAAGCAAAGCGGTGAAAAGACGCAGGTGGATATATGGATCGATAAAAAATTCAAACTCATAAAGAAAACGAAATTTGCAATCTTCACTACCGGCATCATCGGAGAAAAGTATATCAATGTGTTTGTTCCCCCATCGTATGATGTTGAGGAGTTTTTCGAAAACGGCGATATGGTATATGGAATCGATCCACCGAGCTTCGACCAGATGATGCTTACCTTTCAGGGTTTTCTGGATAAAGAGGGAAGCCAGATCCTTGCGGAAATATTTCAGAATTCGAATCGCTTTGTTGACAATCTTAACAAAATCACCTCGGAGAACCGCGGCGATATCAGGACATCGGTGGTGATGCTTAAGGGAATGATTGGAACGCTTACCGTGAAATCGCAGCAACTGATGGATCAGCTTAATCAGCTCACCAGAAACATGGCGGAACTTTCGGAAAAGAACAAACAGGATGTGTCAATCGCGCTTCGTCAGATTTCGGAAACGACGAGCAGTCTGAATAAAATCATTTATCGGATTGAAAGCGGACGAGGGACTCTGGGAAAACTCATCTCAGATGAAGAGGTGTACAACAATCTCCGCGATGCTTCGGTCTACGCCAAAGATCTATTCTATAAGCTCAATCAGGATCCCTCGAAACTTTTCTTTCCAAGGCAGAAACGGTAGATGGCAAAGCAATCTTCTGTGTATGTATGCATGGCATGCGGGGCGGAGACGCTGCGCTGGCAGGGGAAGTGCCCCGAATGCGGCGAATGGAATACGTATACGCGCAAAGAACAGCCAAAGGCGCACGCACGTTCCTCCGCGGTACTCCTCTCGGAAGTATCATCGCGTGGAAGCATTAGAAACTCAACCGGCATTTCAGAATTTGATCTGGTGTGCGGAGGTGGCCTGGTTTCGGGAAGCGTGGTGCTTCTGGGTGGCGAACCCGGAATCGGAAAATCAACCCTTGCGTTGCAAATTGCCGGTGCAATGCCAACACTTTATATTTCAGGTGAGGAGTCTCCATCGCAGATACGTATTCGCGCAGATCGACTTGGCATGCCGATTGAGAAAATTTACGTTAGCACGTCGACAAGCCCGCATGAAATAATCGCGCTTGTGGAAAAGGAAAAACCGGCGTGTGTGATTATTGATTCCGTGCAGACTCTTTGCGATCCGGCCCTGCCCACATCGGCGGGATCACCCACTCAGATTCGTGAATCAACCACAAAGCTCATAGATACTGCAAAAAGACTTTCGGTGAGCATCATCCTCATCGGGCACATTACAAAAGATGGAATCATTGCCGGGCCAAAAATTCTTGAGCACATGGTCGATACGGTGCTCTATTTCGAAGGAGATTTCAATCGCGATTTTCGAATTCTGCGTTCCTTCAAAAACCGATATGGTTCTATCAACGAAATAGGGCTTTTCAGAATGGGCTCAAGAGGGCTTGAGGAGGTGCGTGATAAAAACGAACTATTCCTCAATGCATCGTCCGTTCCTTTGTCAGGAAGTGCAATTTCCACGACAATTGAAGGAAGTAGAATAATCGTTTTTGAAGTGCAATCGCTGGTGAGCCGTGCCGACTACGCAAATCCCCGACGCATGGCGGACGGTTTCGACTATAACCGTCTTATGCTCATCACGGCAGTGCTTGAAAAGCACGCATCGCTGGCGCTCGGCAGTTTCGATATTTTTCTCAATGTAGCCGGCGGTATTACTGTCCGTGATACCTCGGCAGATCTTGCTGTGGCGCTCGCGATTGCGTCCAGCCTGAAGAACATACCGCTCCCCCACGATGCGGCATTTTTAGGGGAGATTTCACTCGCCGGCGAGATTAGAGCCGTTGCTCAGTGCGGCAGGAGAGCGGTGGAACTCAATAGATCAGGATTTAAAACCGTGTGTGTAGCTGCACGTGATTTTGAAGAAGTAAAAATATCCGGTTTTGCTGGTGAGATTGTGCCCGTGGAACGGATAGAAAAGGCAATGGATGTTTTCAATGTATGAATCGCCTTGCGATAAAGCGAACTTTAGACTGAAAAACACATAAAGCCCAAAGTACAAAGCATGATTTTGGGCTTTTTGATAAACGCTGGCGGTGTTGAATTATTTGCTTGAAAATATTGGATCGATGTTCTATGTTATCAATGATGTGCTGGTGCAGCTGGCTCCTTGGGCTCTTCTCGTACCGTGCAGGTGTCAATTTTAAGAAGGGTGTAAAGATGGCAATATCCCGTAATGGATGTGATGATCATTGCAAGAGCGAGCACAAGAAGCACGATAGTGCCTATGATGCCGGTTCCAAGCGCGAAGATGTTCAGCAGAAATGCAATCCCGAGGAGAAAGCGAATATAGGCATCTACCTTACCAACATTTTTTTCCATGGCATACCTCGCAGAATATTAAATTGTATCGTTCATGATGAGAGAATGCTGGATTCATGTCAATATTTTTTATGGGCATCTCAAAAAACCGCGTTCTTTGTTTTACGCGATATAAAAGAACGCAATTGTTACTTATTATTTTGAGTCCACAGGGGGAACATTCTATGTAGATAATTTTAAAGGTTCACGTATCGCATTTTCCGATAAGATAATAACAGCTTTATTTTACGCGCTTACGGCTTAATTTCATAAAGCAGGGTATTGCACAGTACCATGAAAATTGATATTTACAAAGAAGGTGGGTTGGTGATTATCACCCTTACTGGCAGACTCGATATCAGCCATGTACACAACCTCGAAATGGTGTTTTATAAACAGATAGAGAAAAGCCCCTCAACCATTGCCTTTATGATGAAGGATTGCACCTATATTGATTCGGCAGCGATCGTATCGTTTGTGCGGTTTAAAAACATCACCAGAAAAAATCGCATAGATCTGGTCTGCTACAATTTGAACGAGAATGTAAAGCGGATTTTTAAAATTGCTAAAATGGAAAAATTCATCACAGTGCTCACCGAAGAAGAATTTCTAGAAAAATACACCTGATGCATCAGACATAATACAAACCGCTTCTCCGCTTCACGTCATCCAACGTCTTCACCGCAATTGGACGGGTTTTTTCCGCGCCTTTTTTTAGAACGTCCTTAACCGCCTGTCTTTCTCGTGCCAAAACTTCCCGCTTTTTTCTGTAGGGGGAAAAGTACTCATAAATGAGCCCTAAAAGCTCCTTTTTCACTTCACCATATCCAACCCCACCTTTAAGATAGCGCTCCCGGAGTGCCTCGGTTTTTTCTTTTTCAGCGAAAAGCCTGTAAAGCGCAAAAAGGTTGCAGTTTTCGGGATCCTTGGGCGCTTCCACCGGCGTGGAATCGGTCTTAATGCGCATGACCTTTTTTTTCAACGATGCTTCGTCTTCAAATATATCGATGGTGTTGCCGTAGCTTTTCGACATCTTCTGCCCGTCAATGCCGGGGACCACTGCGATATCTTCCGAAATCATTGGTTCCGGCAGGACAAAGGTTTCCCCGTATATGGCATTAAACCGTTCGGCGATGTCTCTTGTGATTTCGATATGCTGCTTCTGGTCCTTCCCCACGGGAATGAGTTTAGCCTGATATAGTAAAATATCCGCGGCCATAAGCACAGGATAGGTAAAAAGCCCGCAGCTTGGCGTGATGCCCTTGGCGAGTTTGTCCTTGTAGCTGTGACTTCGTTCAAGGAGACCTAAGGAAGTATGGCAACTTAATATCCATGCGAGTTCTGTGACTTCCGGAATATCCGATTGTACCCAGAAATAGCATTTTTCCGGATCGAGCCCAAGTGCTAAAAAATCAAGCGCAGCGTCGATGGTATTTTCAGACAGAGCCTTTGGATCGTGGAGGCTTGTCATTGCATGATAATTGACGATAAAGCAAAACAGTTCGTGCTCATTTTGAAACTCAATCATTCTCTTCATCATGGCAAAATAATTGCCTATGTGAAGCGTCCCGGAAGGTTGAATGCCCGATAACACCCGTGTCATGTATAAACCTCAAATATTATGTCGTTTTAAGCTGCAGAAATACATTCCTAATATTCAGAAAAGATATTCCAATACATCTGAGGCTTCCCGGTGTCAAGCACCTTGAGAAAGTTTTTTCAATCTGCACTATGGCAATTGCACTATGCGTTTGTTTTTAGAATGAAATGAAGTTCATGTATAACGACAATGGATACTATGGTGCGGTGGGTGCAATAAATTCCATGATTGTACAAGAAATACTTGACAGGTTATACGTCATTACATGAAAATTTATTTAATACTGTTTTGCTTATTTACGATGCTGGAGTTCATATATGGATAATTATAAAATTTCAACGGGAGAAATTAATAGCATTCCCTTGCTCATCATAGAAGGTGATATGACGTCTGAATCCGACAGCGATGTGATGAAGACCTATTATGAATTAAAAAAGAAGTATGTGCCTAAAGATCTCATCATCAATTTTGAAAAAACGAAATATATCAACTCGGCGGGAATTGCGTCCCTTATAAACATTATTCAGGATCTGCAGGATATCAGTGGCAAAGTCCTCTTTGTCGGCCTTACCAACCATTTTAAAAAAGTGATGGATATTGTCGGTATTTCGGATTTCGTGGATATTTTCAACACGAATGAGGAAGCTCTTATGAAAATAAAGAGCAGAAATTGAAACCGGCATCAATCGGACCTGCCGAAACACCTTTTACCAGATAATGTCTATTTCTCGATGTTTTTTCAGGAGGGGGGATGATTCTGTGCGGAGAATGATATTTGCACAATACTGCTCTTTCGTCTCGGGAAAGTCTGTGTTGTAATGGAGCCCGCGGCTTTCTTTTCTGTGCAGCGCGCCTTCGATGATGAGACCCGCTGCCGTGACCAGGTTTCGAAGTTCAACAAGTTCCAGAGTTAACGTGCTCCGTCGGTAGTAATCGTAAATTTCCTCCGCAAGGAATTTAATGCGTCGCTGGGCACGCTGCAGGCGCAGGTTTGTGCGCACAATGCCCACATAGTCCCACATCAGCCTTTTCACGTCTTCCTTGTTGTGCTGAATTAATATCCATTCTTCAAGATCAAAGGTTCCTTCTTTGTTCCAGAGCGGAAATTTAGGCATGGTTTTTTTTGCTTTAATCATCCCGGAATGCGAGCGTAGGTATTCTATCGCACTGTGTGAAAAGACTATGCCTTCGAGAAGAGAGTTGCTGGCCAGCCTGTTTGCGCCGTGAACGCCGGTACAGGCGGACTCGCCGGAAACAAAAAGATTTTTAATGGAACTCCTCCCGAATCTGTCGGTAATAACTCCACCGCACAGATAGTGAGCCGCGGGAACGACGGGGATTGGTTCTTTTGAAATATCAATTCCCTCATCAAGGCATTTTTGAAAGATTGCCGGAAATCTGTTGCGTAAGAATGCTTCCCTTTTGAAGGAAATATCGAGTAAAACGTATTTTGCACCGGATTTTTTCAATTCGCTGTCGATTGTCCTGGCGACGATATCGCGTGGGGCAAGTTCCTTCATGGGATGGACTCCTTCCATGAATCTTTTCCCGCTGATGGTGGTAAGAATTGCGCCTTCTCCCCGCACCGCTTCGCTGATGAGAAAGGACCTTCCGCTGCTTCCTTCACAGTACAGAGAAGTAGGATGAAACTGGATAAATTCCATATCGGCAATGAGTGCTCCTGCACGGTACGCCATGGCAATGCCGTCGCCTGTGGCGATGTCAGGGTTTGTCGTATGCTGATAAATCTGCCCCACCCCTCCCGTTGCCAGCATGGTAACCGGAGCAATGAATGAGTGAATGTCGCCGGTCGAGTTTTCCATGATGTAGGCGCCGTAGCAAGTTTTTTGAGCGTTTTTATTATTTAGACCGAGCTGATGCTCGGTGAGCAAATCGACGGCTGTGTGGTCTTCGAAAATAATTATGTTATTTAAATTTGATATCTTTTCAAGAAGCGCCCGCTCCAGTTCCTGGCCTGTGAGGTCTTGCGCGTGAACGATTCGGTTTTTTGAATGGCCTCCTTCTCGCCCAAGGTCGAATACTTCCTTGCCGGTGAGATCCTTTCGCATTGAGAATTTTGTTCCCCATTCGGAAAGTTCAAAAATTCGTGAAGGACCTTCCGCGACAATAAAGCGAACTGCATCTTCATTGCACAGCCCCACGCCGGTTTTTAGGGTGTCGGCAATATGACTTTCGATGGAATCGTCGGGAGATAGCACCGATGCGATTCCACCCTGGGCATAATTGGTATTTGAATCGGAATCCTTTTTTTTTGTGACAAGGTGAACAGTGCCGAATTCAGAAGCTTTGATGGCGAAAGAAAGACCGGCAATGCCACTCCCGATAACTAAAAAATCCGATTGGTAGACTTTCGAATTCATGTGAGCCTCCGCGGATTTTGATGAAGTGTTTCTCGGATGAGAGAAAGAAAATTTTTATGTATCTGATTTGTGAGTTCTTGCTCTTCAACTTTTCGCAAATGAGCAAGGTAACGGTATGTGTGAATGACAAATTCTGGTTTGTTTTTCTTGCCTCGAAGTGGAATCGGCGACAGGAAGGGAGCATCTGTCTCAAGAAGCAGACGGTCGGCGGGTGCATACGCGGCGGATTCCTGAAGTTTTATTGCTGCTTTGTAGGTGACATTGCCGGCAAATGAAAGATACATGCCGAGGTCGAGGAATTTTTTTGCATATCCCGCCCCCTCGGAAAAGCAGTGCATGATGCCGTGAAGGGGGGCGTATTTTTTCATTATTGTCAGGCTGTCTTCTGTTGCATCGCGTGAATGAACAATAAGGGGCAAATGATATTTTTGCGCAAGATGAATCTGATGTTCAAAAGAGTTTTGCTGTTCATCTTTCGGGCGATGCATCCGGTAGTAATCGAGACCGGTTTCACCAATGCCGAAAAGAAGCGCAGCCTCATCTGAATTCATCACCATCTCCGTATATCGGTCAATATCGTCGAGTTCTTTTTTCCCTGCGGGAGAAGAAGGATGAATGCCGAGCGTGAATAAAATTCCCTGCTGGCGGTGCCTCAAGGCAAAGTCATGCGCCCAGGAAAAACCGGCGGCATCAATTGAAACGTGCACTGCGTGTGTGACACCAGAGCTCGCAAGGCCTGCCATCAGATCGCTTTCTGTTCCGACGCCTTCTTCCATGCAGAGATCGAAATGCGCATGTGTATCAATATACTGCATCATAAATCCTTTTTGCATCGTCACAGTAAAAAGATTTGATTTTTTTGTAAACCTTTTCTATATGTAGTCAAAATGGGATTATGCGATTTTGAATACTAAAAGCGGAAGGTGATGATGAAAGTACTCGGACTTGCTATTGGACAGAGCTTTAAGTTTGAAAATTTCAAGAAAAGCTTCAAGCTCACGTGGCTGTATGTGGGCATTGCGATTGTAGTCTTTCTCCTCTTCGTATTGCTTGCGGGATTTCTACGGCCAAGAAGTTTCTTTTACTACTTTCTCCAGAACGTGGGCATATTTCTGGCATTCAGCATTGTGATGGCGGCGTATGCGGGGGTATACCGCATCAGCACTTTCCCGGAAGGGGCGCTCAAAGTAACCAGGCAGTCGATATGGTTGACAGCGCGGAAATTTCATTATCTTTTGGGTTTTGCGCTGATACTGGTAGCTGTATTCATCCTCGTTGTCCTTCTGGAGATAGGAATCACTTCAATATCATATATTCCCTATGCGGGCCCTGCAATCATCACTCTGCTCACAATCCCGCTCTTCTTTGTAAATTTCGTCTGCCTTTTACTCGGCATATGCCTGTTCGTCATTGCGCCGCCGCTGGTGGGAGAATCGCAGACACTGGCGGAAGTGTTTTCAGAGCTGAAAATGCTTTTAAAATCAAAGTGGATCAATCTGGTGATCTACATGATTATTTCACTTGCTCTTCTCCTGTTGTCCATGCAGATTATTTACTACCTCATTCGGTATACCGCCGGCATCACGAAGGCGGCTCAGTGGCAGCTTCAGTATGCATATCCCGAAATGATACACAGGCTTGGAATGTCATCCATGCTGACCGATGTGCTTTCGCATGTGCTTCCAAGGGCACAGACCGTTTCACCGGCAAACTACTCTATAGGATTTGTCAAAGTGCTGAAACACATAGTGGGATTTGGTTATCTGGTGGTGTTTTCATTTGTTGCGGCGTTCCCGCTGGCAGCATATTTTTCCATCTCATCTCAGTATTTCAAAAATATCTGGAGGGATGTAAAAATGGAATCTCGTGAAACTGAATCTGCATGTTGAACGGCCTGCTTTTTTACAATTGCTGAAAAGGGGGCGACGATACTCATCGCACGAGTTCAGTTCCGATGCCTGCATCGGTGAAGATTTCCAGCAGGACGGCGTGTTCAACCCTTCCATCAATGATATGCGCTTTGCCTACGCCTCCGCTGATGGCTTCAAGGGCGCAGTTCACTTTCGGTATCATCCCTCCGCTGATTCCTCCCGATGCAATGAGCTTTTCAGCTTCGGATTTATTGAGCGAAGAGATAAGCCTCTCCCCTGATTTTACCCCTTCAACATCGGTGAGAAGGATTAGCTTTTCTGCTTTGAGCGCTTCGGAGATTTTTCCCGCTGCGATATCCGCGTTGATGTTATAGGTGATGCCATTTTCGTCTGCGGCAACCGGGGCGATGACGGGGATGAAGCGATCCTTGTCAAGAAGCTCGATGACTTTTGGATTGACCTCTTTGATGATTCCGACCAGCCCTATGTCAATTTCCTTTCCGTTTTCTATATGATACACTTTCTGCGCGGTCATTAGACTTCCATCTTTGCCGGAGAGCCCTACTGCTTTTCCACCCACCATGTTTATGTTGTTGACGATCTCTTTGTTTACGGTGCCCACAAGCACCATTTCAACGACTTCCATGGTGGCCGCGTCAGTAATGCGCATGCCGCCCACAAATTCGCTTTTAATATTGATTTTCTTTAAAAGCGCTCCTATCTGCGGCCCGCCCCCATGAACAATCACGGGATTGATTCCTACATATTTTAAAAGGACCATATCAAGGGCAAATGATCTTTTCAATTCTTCATCGGTCATTGCGTGTCCGCCGTATTTGATGACAATCGTCTTGCCATAGAATTCCCTTATGTATGGAAACGATTCGATGAGGGTATTTACTTTTTCAATGTAGCGTTTCATGTGAATTACTCCTTTGGAAATGGATGGCGATAAAAGCATGATTGTACCGCCTGCTGATGTCAAATGAATTTCGAAATGTATTTCTCACTGCGGTAACTTTTGCACAATAGTGCTCTCATACGTAGGAAGGATAAAAAACGCTTTACATACCCGTATTGCGTGATCTACTTCAGCAATGCAGTGCGGAATGATTCTTCTCCACGGGGTTGTATTATGAAAGCAAAATTGGGCGTATCCTTACTTGTGATTTGTATGGGGGCCATAACCTCTGGGAAAAATCTTCATGCCCAGCCGAAGGATGCATCGCTCAGCATGTTGAATGAAAAGCTCGTTGAAGTATCGAAAAAGGTAACGCCTGCGGTGGTGAATATTTCGGCTCATCGAGAACGAGCATCGAAATTAACCGATCAGTTGCGGCCTCCAGGCAATCCATTCGACGAGAATCTTCCTCCTCTGCCGAAAACTCCCGATTCTCGAATATCCCGCGGTTCGGGCATCATTTTCAATGAAAAAGGGTATATTGTAACCAACAACCATGTGATCAAAGATGCGGCAAACATTAAAGTGACGCTTGCAGACAAGCGGGAGTTTCGCTGCAGTGTGGTGGGCACCGATCCTGCGACCGATATTGCCGTCATTAAGATCGACAATCTTCCAAAAAATCTGCCCACGCTCAAAATCGGAAATTCCGATGCAATTCGCGTGGGAGAACTCGTCATTGCAGTGGGGAATCCATTCGGCTTTTCCCACACGGTGACGATGGGGATTGTGAGTGCAATGGGAAGGCAGAACGTGGGCCTTGCCGAATACGAGGAATATATCCAGACCGATGCGGCGATTAACCCGGGGAATTCCGGTGGTGCGCTGGTAAATATTAAAGGTGAACTTATCGGCATCAATACCGCTATCTACTCGCGCTCTGGCGGATCGCTTGGGATCGGTTTTGCAATCCCTTCAAACATGGCCAGGCAGGTGGTTGAGGAAATCGTTAAAAATGGTACGGTGGTGAGGGGATGGCTTGGCGTGTACATTCAAGACATCACGAAGGATATTGCGCAGTCATTCAACTATGGGAAAGAAAGCGGCGTGCTGGTTTCCGACGTGATGAAAGGATCGCCCGCTGAAAAATCAGCCATCAAAGCGGGTGATATTATCACAAAAATAGACGAGCGCGAAATCGTCGATGTGCATCATCTAAGAAAACTCGTGGCGTGGAAAAAACCCGGCACATCCGTGAAAGTATCCATCTTCAGGGAAGGGAAGGATCTGGAAATTAAAATGCCGGTCGGTACACTTCCTAAAAGAGAGATGGCACTCATCCCTGCGCTTGAGCGCTTTGACGATATCGGTATTACGGTAAAGAATCTCACTGAAGAGCTTGCCTACAAATGGAGGATCAAAGAGCAAAGCGGGGTGGTGGTGATGCGAATGAAGGATTACTCTCCTGCGTTTAATGCGGGAATACGCGTGGGCGATCTCATACGGGAAATTGAGCGGAAGCCGGTTGCCGATACCAGAGATTATAAAAGCATTATGACGGAACATAGCCAGCGTACGAGGCTTCTTATGCTCATACAGCGCGCTGGAGTCAATAAATACGTGGTGGTAAACCGCGAATAATGCGGGAGGGCAGCATGAGAATGATAAGAATATGTATGAGTTTTGCGCTTATCAGTTTTGTTTTTGTGTCATCGATACAGTGTGCGAAAAAATCCGAACAAAATTCAAAAGAACAATTAACCGCGATCGCTGAGAGAGGTCGTTCTGCCACAGCTGTGTCGCCGGCGTCCGGTGGGGAAAACCAGTTGAAAAAGCAAGTCGATGAAGAAGGATTTTTTACTTCTACGCGACTGAAATCAATTTTGGTATTCCCCATGGACAAAGCAAAAGAGCGCATGCTTGAATACAATGTGAGTTTAAGCTATCAATGTAATGATTTCCACAAGGCGCGTGCGGAGCTGATACAAATCATTTCTCAATATGGTTTCTTGAAATCAGGTAATACCGACATCAGGCACACCTCACGTCTGTTTGTAAATGCGGCGATACAGGCAAAGGATATCTACCGGTTTCTGCTGGACGTGGATCGGGTTGGTACACTCATTTCCGAAAAATTCTTTGTCAATGATCTCACAGAAGAAATGGTGAAATCTCAAAGGCGCATTCGGCGAGAAGAAATACGGATTGAACGAAAGCAGAAGGCGCTTGCAGGCATGTCAGCTCAGGGAAAAAACTGGCAGGGAATTGAAGGCGCCATATCGCAAAGCGAGGATAGCTACGATCAGGCGGAGGATGCAAAATGGAAGATACTGGACAGGGTCACATGGGCAAATGTCACCATAAGCCTTGAGCCGTACAGTGCGGTGCACATACCGCCGTACAAAAAAGCGCTTTTCGAACTTTTAGACCTGACGCTGTGGATTCCCTATGCGCTCATATATTTAACACCTCTCATCCTTCTTGGATTGCTGATTCGATGGAAATGGGGTTGGTTAAAGTCTTTGTTCGTAAAAAAGGAAAAAACTTCAGAATGAACGTGAAAGTAAAACCGGTGCGTCTTTTACGCTGACTATTCCAGCATTATTCTTTTCCCGACCACTGCTTCACGCTGTGCTTGTAGTATTTGAATTCAGGAAGCGAAGCGGGAAGATTTTTTACGATGAGCATGCGTGCCCATCTCCGTTCGGCGAATTCGCACACATCTTTGATGGTTCTGCCTGAAAGCCCTTCTGAAAGGGCTGCTAATTCATGAAGTTCGGCCTGACTGAGATGCCGTGCATAATTGCCGAAAATCGCGGATCGTTCCTGCGCGCTTGGTAGCGGAAAGTGGATGGTCTGGTCGAAACGGCTAACAAGCGCGTGGTCCAGATCGTTCATCCTGTTGGTTGCGCCAATGGTGAGAGTGGTGCTTGCCGCATCCAGACCGTCGAGTTTGCGCAGAAGCACCGAGAGCACTCTTCGGGTGGCTTCGAACATGTTCGCATCGCGAGAAGGAGCAAGCGCATCAATCTCATCTAAAAAAATTATCGCTCCGCCCATATCATCTGCCGCCTCGAAAATCTGAGAGAGATTCTGTGACGACTGACCATACCATTTTGACATGATGGACTCGATGGGTACATACACCAGCGGTATTTTCACGTCGCCTGCGATGATGCGTGCGATTGTGGTTTTTCCCACTCCCGGGTATCCTTCAAAAAGAATGGCGCGTGGCCGGTTCGATTCGAAGGTTTTCCGCGTGAGCTTTGCAATTTCATCGTACATACCAGGGTTTTTTAGCGGAAGGATGATGGATTCTCTTATTCGACGCTTGACCTCCTCGTAGCCGGCAATGTAACCCCAGTCGATTGCACCGTTTTCCATATATACCGTTGCACCGAGCTTTTTAAGACGCACTGAAGGGTCATCTGATTCAGATGAATATGCCGCTTTATACAGGGCGATGGCTACATTGATTTCATCCTGACAGAAATTACCTTTTTTTGAAAGCTCGGCTTTGAAATTGGTGGTGAGTCCGAAAAATTCTATTTTCAGATTATCCAGAATATTTTCACTTTTGAAAAGATTTCTACCCAGCGATTGAAATGCATAATATCCATCTCCGAATGAGTGAATGCGGATATTTTCGATATGGCTTTTGATAATCGCAATACATTGTGCGAGTAGATTTTCATTGAGAAACGGCATGGGAAAAGAGATGCGAGATATCCCTTTTTCAAATGTAATTTCCGGCAGGGGCATTGATTCGCCCTTGACTTTTTTCGAGTAAATATACGCTCCAATCTCTTTGTGGATCTGATCTTTCATGGAGTCGTATGCAATCGTATCCACCGCTAAAACGTCGGGCATGACTGACCTCTTAAAGAAATAGTATCCACTCAAAGAATACTTCGGCATAATTGAGAAGATTCAGGCGAGTTTTTTCAATGCGTTAATGAACAGACCGAAATAAAACTATGAACTGCTTTACGCTATCTTGAAAGAATTCTCTTGTGGGTACGGTATTTAAGATAAACTGACCTTTTTTACAATAAGCGATACAGGTGAACGCGGTTTTAAAACGCCGGCGATTGAAATCAGAAATATTTGAATGCAGAGAGGGTTTCCCGAAGTATTGCAAAGCCCAATGCATCATCTCCAGCTTTTGCCCCGTAAGGAATTGTCTGGTCATGGTCGAAAATGCGGATAGACTTATATTTATTATTTGCACATGCGCGCCTATGTTTTCATTACTGAACAGATATGGGTACGCGTGGACTTATATCGTACTAACAAATCTTTTGTATAACATATGCCGGACTTGTTATATGGTGCAAAAGCATGGCTGATTGGATGTTTTGAAAGGGGATATGATCGTAGTTATGTGAAGATTACTACAGAATATACATTTTTTCTTCTATGCGCAGTTACAGCAATCACTGCAAAGAGAAATTCCTTTTGGCTTACTTCTCTGTGAAATTTCTTTGCTTTTTTCGACCATGCGAGAAGCCAGTGTGCTTCTTCGATGTTGTGCAGAGAAAATCCTAGCAAAAAAAAAGTTCAATCATAGCTCTTCCTTGCTCCGCTTGCTAATAAGCAGCTCATCAGGAATATCTTCAATCTCTTCACCGATCTGCACCGCGACGCGATTGCCCACGAGCCCTGGCCTGCACTTGAACTTTTTCCTTCCGCCAATCTTCAGGGTCATATCGGAACTAATTTTCGTGTTTGGAAGCTTCACCACGTCGCCAACATTAAGGTGCATCACATCAATCATGCTGATTTCCACCTCGCCGATTTCGGCTACCACAGGCAGCCGCACCGTTTCGAGGCGGCTCTGGATGATATTCATGTTCTCGTCGGTTGCACCTTTTCGGATACTTGAATACCAGTACTGCGCTGATAGCTTCGAGATCACCGGCTCGATGGTAATGTAGGGGATACAGAGATTTGTCATCCCCTCTACCTCGCCGATTTTCGTTTCGAGCGTCACCAGCACCACCATGTCGTTTGGAGGGACTATCTGCGCGAATTGCGGGTTTGTTTCGATATTACCAAGCCTGGGCCGAAGGTCGATGACGTTCGACCATGCTTCGCGGAGGTTTCCCAAAATGCGCACAATGATCCCTTCCATAACAGACTGCTCAATGTCCGTCAATTCCCTGCTGATCTTAGTCTGCTCCCCCCGGCCGCCAAAGAGCTTATCGATGATGGTAAATGTGATGGAAGGGTCTATTTCCAGAACTGCCGAACCCTTCAGCGGATCCATATTGATGACCGCCAGAGTGGTGGGATTTGGTATGGAACGAATAAATTCTTCGTATGTGAGCTGATCCACCGATGCAACATGCACGCTTACCAGTGCACGCAGTTGCGCAGAGAGCGCGGTGGTGGTGA
>DYLV01000216.1 GCA_020721925.1 Leptospira biflexa | reverse complement strand
TTAAGTTCGAAGTTGTTGAGAATTGCAATTGAAAGTGCCCGCTCGAGATCGATGGTGAATTCCGGCGAAGCAGAAGCTGCATTCTGCGGTGCGCCGAAAACCTCTTCGCTTTGAAGAATGTTTGCCGGAATAAGGAAAACTGCATACGCGAGACCGGCGATGAAATATTTTATCGCCATGTTCGATTATTTCTCCGGTTGCACTTTTCGATGAATGGCTTCGGCGCACATTGATGCCAGACGGCGTACCACGCGGACATCGGAAAGCGTTTCGTCGGTGATAATTCTGCACGAGCCGGCCGACATGTTTTTTTTGGTGTGCAGCACAAGCTGCACAGCCGTGCTTGTCTGATCTTCAATCGCATCGCCGTAGCGCGCTTCGAATATGCTTCCCGTGATGAAAAGGTCTGCGCTCTGAGACGAAACAAGTTCTTCAATATTTTTTGATAGTGGAGTCTGTTTGACATCATAGCCGCGCACGAAAAACTCAAAGGCGAGCGCATCAATAAAGTTTTTCACCACAAATGGATTGAAATCGAGGACGCGGTTTTCCATTTCGCCAATGAGAATGGTTTTTGGCGCGCTTCTGAGAAGTTCGTCCTTCACCGTGATTTCAGCGCCAGCGCAGGAAATCGATAACGCAAGAAACATAAGACAGCAGTGGGTATAATTCCATTTCATGTCATTTCTCCGAAATTTCGTCTTTAATTGTGGTGAGGTTTTTTGTGGGAATGCTGGCCGCCTTTGATATTGCGATGGCGCAGTTGATTTCATTGCGGGCGCGCTCACTCAGGCCGAGCCTCTTGTAGAGAATGCCTAAATTTGCGCGTGCGGTTACGAGTATTTCCTCCTCTTCGAGGGCGGCAAGATATTCATACAGCGCTTCACGGTGCATGCCGCGCTTCTCAAAAAGCAGGGCAAGAAGAAGGCGCGCGTGCATGTGATGGGTATCGACTTCGAGCGCCTTTTTGAGATATTCAATCGCCATTTTTTCGCGCTCATCCGATCCTTCCGGGTGCGG
The DNA here is from genome assembly GCA_020721925.1 of Leptospira biflexa. GTDB lineage: Bacteria > Spirochaetota > UBA4802 > UBA4802 > JAGODF01 > DYLV01. The sequence continues at coordinate 2,032 of DYLV01000216.1, read as the reverse complement.
ATCGACTGCGAGCGTACGCGCAAGCCAGTAGAGCGCACTCGTGTGGGAAGGCTCATCCTCCACAATATCTTCCAGAAGTGCGCGCGCATCAGAAAATTTGTTTTCGAAGTAGTGCGTACGGGCGAGCATAAGCGTTGCCCGTATTCTGAAATCGCCGCGCCGGGCCTTTTCGAAACAGGAAGCGGCCTTCTCGAGTTCGCGCTTCTCGTAGTGTACAAGGCATTGCTTGAAGAATTCCTCCGCATTATGCGCAAAACTGCAGGCATGTAAAAGAAAAGATGATGTGATCCCGATTAAGATTGCATGATGATATCGATTCCGCATTGAATACTACCTCCTTCTATTAATGAAGACGATTGATTTGGCCGAAACAGAAAAAATTTTTTCAAAAAATTGAATTTTTTTCGGTAAAGGGGATTGAAGAGGGGTGCAGATGCTTTGAGGTTAAATAAATTTGAAAAAAATGCTTGCAAAATTTATAAGGATAATAAACGATGTAAAAAATGAGTGATGGCTCACTCGCAATATGTGTGAAATTGCTTTTTTCGCAGTTTGCATATATGAGTATCCTGTAAAACGTTTCCGTCGTTCCAGATGGCATATACGAAAGCTGTTTTTCTTTTATGTATGCCCACAGGGAAAGAGTCAATGCGATAGTTTTGAGAAGTGATCGTATAATCTATAACCAAAATGATGGTATTGGAATTGATACATGCTCAGAAACCCTTGGTACTTACTTTTTGCTGTTTTGTCCATTGTGCAAAAGGTAAATTAATCCACTGCTGATGAGTAATTTCTTGAATTGAATAGTAAAATTTGCAATATTAAAATATAGGAGAAGTGATTATGAAGATCGGTTTGCCAAAAGAAATAAAAGTAAAAGAAAACAGGGTAGCTCTGACCCCCTCGGGGGTGAATGCGCTTGTTTCACACGGTCATACAGTTTTTGTTGAAGAAAATGCGGGTATCGGTTCTGGTTTTGAAAATCAAGAATATGAAAGAGCTGGAGCAAAGATTCTAAAAAGGGCAGATGATGTATGGGCTGAAGCTGATATGATTGTGAAGGTGAAAGAACCATTGGATCCTGAATTTGATAGAATGAAGGAAGGGCAGATTCTTTTTACCTATCTTCATCTGGCTGCAGATGAAGGGCTTACACGCAAACTTCTCAATCAAAAAGTAATTGGTATTGCGTATGAAACAATTCAGCTTGATGATAGAAGCTTACCTCTTTTGGCTCCTATGAGCGAAGTTGCCGGAAGATTATCAATCCAGATGGGATGTATGTGTCTTGAAGCAAAAAACGGAGGAAAAGGGATATTGCTTTCCGGGGTAGCGGGCGTGCCGCCTGCAAAGGTTACGATTGTTGGCGCAGGGATTGCCGGGACGAATGCATGTCATCTGGCGGTAGGGGTTGGTGCTGAAGTTGCAATTCTTGATGTTAATGCGCAACGATTGCGGTATATTCAGGATATTTTTAAAGGGAGTGTAGTTACCGTAATGTCGAATAAAGCAAATATCTGGGATTTTGTAACGAAGGCCGATCTTGTGATTGGTTCGATTCTTATCCCGGGTGCAAAAGCACCAAAACTTATCACTCGTGAAATGCTCAAGTCAATGCAAAAAGGTTCAGCATTGGTTGATATCGCTATCGATCAGGGGGGATGCGCTGAAACCAGCAGACCCACGACACATGACAACCCCATTTATATTGAAGAAGAGATAGTTCATTATTGTGTGGCAAATATGCCTGGAGCTGTGCCGCGTACCTCTACACTGGCTCTGACAAACGTGACATTATCGTATATCATTGATCTTGCAGATAAGGGATGGGAAAAAGCAATGAGGGGAAACCGTGCATTGTATAAAGGTCTCAATGTATACAAAGGGCAGGTGACCTACGATCATGTTGCAGAAGCGTTTGGTATGCCGTATGAGCCCGTTACTTTGTAATTGCTATTGAGTGGAATGAAACAACTCTTGCGCTCATGGGGGTGAGTGCACTTTCATAAGTGGTATTATTGCCTGCCTG
>DYLV01000215.1 GCA_020721925.1 Leptospira biflexa | reverse complement strand
GGGGAAAATCAATTTCTTCAATCGACACATACGCACACAAAGTAACTGCCAAAGACGGCACAGTATATTCGTACAACAGGCTTCTTCTGGCGACTGGCGCCGACCCTTCCATTCCTCCCATTAAGGGAGTCACCCTGCCTGGTATTTTCAGTCTTAGGGGTATTGACGATGCGAATACCATCATGCAATATTGTGCAGGAATTGAAAATTTGGTTGCAATCGGCGGAGGCCTCCTTGGACTTGAAGCCGCGTTCGCAATGAAACGCTTCGCAAAAAATATCACTGTGATTGAATATTTCGAGTGGCTCCTCCCCCGCCAGCTCGATAAAACCGGCGGAGCTATTCTTAAGACCATGCTTGAAAAAAAAGGGATTAAATTCGAGCTGGGTGAAAGCGTTCAGGAAATTGTTGGCCATGAGAACGCAACTGAAGTCATTCTAAAATCCGGGAAAAAAATTCCTGCTCAAGCGGTTCTCATTTCAGCAGGCATTCGTCCAAGGGTTAATCTTGCTCAATCGGCCGGCATTGATATTGGAAGGGGCATCATCGTCGATGAGTACATGAAAACTTCCGCTGATGATGTATTTGCTGCGGGAGACGCAATCGAGCACGACGGCTGCATGTACGGCATTTATCCCGCGGCACGAGAACAGGGTAAAATCGCGGGGCTCAATATGGCAGGCATACAGACTGCTTACAAAAAAACCGTTGTGTCAAATATTTTAAAAATAACGGGGATTGATCTGTATTCTGCCGGTGAATTCGACAAAGACGATGCTGAAATCCATACATGCATAGGAGAGGGAAGCTATAAAAAATACATAGAGAAAAATGGACCGGTGGGCACCATAATTCTGGGCGACCCTCAGGCGATGAAAATAGCGCAGAAAGTTATGGAAGGAAAAGCAGAGGCAGAAGAGTTAATCAGACTGATCAATTCGACTGCCAGATAGCCATATATGATGCATTATAAAGCTAAAGGAGACTCCCGATGAAAAGCAGAAAACTGCTGGTCGCACTCGTATCAATCGCGCTTTTAGCCCTTGCGTATTTTATTCATACCCGGGGCGATAATGACGATCTCGGGCCGGGAATTATAGGCGACAATGTGAAAATCTCCGTGCAGGATATTCATCTTAATCTAAAAGGCATAATATTCGACAATGACGTCATTTCAAAACATTTTTCCGGAAGCGTCGTAACTCCTTTCACGATTAAATTTTTTAAATTTCTCCAACGCCGTTTCCGCGACATGGACTATGAAGCTCATCTTCGCGCGGTTGAAGAGTATTTACACCAAACGATGGATCCCGCCCGGGCCGCCGAGATGTTCGAGCTTTATAAACGTTTTTTAGCCTACGAGAAAGGGCTTGCCGAAACCGCGCGAAGCTGGCCCATGCCCACCACCACCCAGGAGGCAATTAAGTACCTTCGCAATGTCCAGAAATACCGCAGAGACTTTTTCGGCAATGATGTTGCCGACATTCTCTTCGGTGCACAGGTCAAGCACCAGGAATACTCAATCCGGAAACAGAATATAATTGCCGATAAAAATCTCTACGGAAAAGACAAAGAGAAGCTCATAAGCAAGCTTCGCCAGGACATGTGGGGCGAAGATGGCGCCACTATCGACAACTCCCTTCGTCCATACGATCAGTACCGTGAAAAGCTTGCCATTTACGATAAGGATCTTTCCGAACTTGACGAAAATACCAGAAAAGAAAAAATTCGAGAATATCGACAGCAATATTTCTCTCCCGAAATCGTTGAAAGGCTTGAGAAAGTAGACGAACAGCTCGAGCTGGACAAGAAAACCGAACAGGAGTATCATGCAAAGGAGCAGAAAATTATGTCGGACCCGAACCTCACCGCTCAGCAAAAAGAAGAAAAAATATTGGAACTTCAAAATGAAATGTTTGGTGAAGAAGCGGATGCGTTCAGGCGAAGAGAAGCGATACGAAAAGCCGAGGAAGCGTTTAAGAAGTAAACCGGGCAATCAATTCGTACATCGGAAAACGCATTTAATTATGTTTGGCAAAATTCTTTAATCTTTCTTTCGTCTGAAATAGAATATGCCAATTCGCCTTATTCCTTGGTGTACTTCTTGTTGCGCAATGTGAGCCATTCATTCCAAATGCTTTTCGAAGTCCCATCCCATGTTCTAAGGCCAAGCCTCAACATGGAATTTGAAGAATTTTTTTCCATGTCATGGAGATGCACCCAGTTTACGAACACAACATCAATTCCCTCCCCGAACCTGTTTCAATTAACGCTTAGATTGTTCTATCAGGATTGTCCTTAAAAAAATTTATTCCATACGACACATATTCATAGTTTACCTGAAATAAATCAGGCCACACATTTACTCGATCATTAAAAAATGATGGAAGTGTTCCTGCAGTTTCTTCTGAATCCCCCCACCCGGACTGTGCATGCATCATCAATACAATCTTTTGCCACACCCCGGCCGCCAAGTTCAAATCAGCTTTTGTCGGATATTTTCAAATATTGCCACATGGCGATAGCAATTATTATTACAGCTATAAAGAGTATAAAATCTCCAAAATTCGAATACACACTCACCTTATCCATCAACGTCACGTTCGCCTCAATTGTCTCTTGAGTGAAAAGACCGCTTCGCGCGGTGCACTGGCCTTTCGGTGTTATGATCGCAGATATGCCGCTGTTGGAAGACACCACCATCCATCGTCTGTTTTCAACCGCACGGAGTACGGCAAAATCCAGGCTTTGATACGGATTTGTGCTTCGCCCAAACCACGAATCGTTTGAAATATTTATCAGGATATTTGCCCCGCTCAATATCGCTCTTCTTACAAACCATGGATATATTTTCTCAAAACAAATCGAGAAACCCACAGCCACACCATTCATGTTTGCCACCTGTGGTAAATTACCCCTGTTGAATCGAACCGGGGCCTCATAAAAATTTCCGAAAAGCTGTATGCCCCACGGTGTTGTTTCCGCAAAGGGCAGCAGAATTATTTTATTATACACTTTGACGGCACCATTTCCGGAAAGATAATAGGCTGAATTATAGGTT
>DYLV01000214.1 GCA_020721925.1 Leptospira biflexa | reverse complement strand
CCCACGAAATAGCGATGCGTTTGCCATAGCCCGCGCGCGAATGGTCGGCGTGTTGGCCGCGAAAGGTATTTGCTCTGAAACGGTATTGCATGCGTTTCAGATCGTGCCGCGACATTTGTTTGTTTCGGAAGCCCTCCGCTGTCGCGCGTACGATGATATCTCGCTTCCAATCGGATTCGGCCAGACAATGAGTCGCCCTTCAATGGTGGCGCGCCTCATTCAGGGGCTCAATCTTTCGGGAAAAGAACGAGTGCTTGAGGTGGGAACGGGATCGGGGTATCAGACGGCGGTGCTTGCAAGGCTTTCGTCATCGGTTGTAACGGTGGAGATTGTAGAGGAGTTGTTTCAGAGGGCGAGAGATGTATTGCTATTTGGGCTTGGCTACAGAAATATTCACCCATTCCGGGTTTCTGAGTATACTATTAAACGGGAAACGTATGATGCCATTGTGGTGTCGGCCTGCGCTGATGAAATTCCTCAAGAATATATCTATCAGCTTGCACCCGGCGGTACGATGATGATTCCCGTCCGTGAAGGATCGCGGCAGGTGATAAAAAGAATCGTCAAAGACAGGAACGGAGAAGCGCGTGAAGAAAAATTCGGGGAAGCGCTTTTTGTCCCGCTTGTACAATGACGCGCATCCGAAAAGTAATCTGGCCTGGCAGGAGTTCTGATAAAAAAATTCGGCCATATCTGCTATTGTGTGTTGATAATCTCAATCATCCATCGCAACGCTTTTTGAAACTGTTTTGCACCTCCCGCATCGTTTCCCTCATCGGGATATGCTTCCATGGTTTTATCGCAGCGCAGGCGGTTAAAAAGCCCAAAGACGCATTGCGGCGGTGAAAAAGGATCCTTGAAGCCCACATTTACCAGCGTGGGGCAGGTGATCATGTCGCTAAAATTCAGTGCGTCGAAATACGTGAGATTCTTTTTCACCTGTTTGCTTTTTGTCCGGTGCTGTTCGATGAATCCGTTGATTTCATTGGCGGCATCGCTTTTTGAGAGATTCTGGCTGAGCGGAAGATGGATGAACGATGGTGTGTCTAAATACAGCGCTTTGACACGGCCCGAGCGCGAAGCCGCGAAAAGCGCCAGCGCAGCCCCAAGGCCTTTGCCGATGATGCCAATCGAACTCATATCGATGAAACTCCTCAGGCGGAGCATATCGATTGAACGGTAGGCGTCCAAAAATATTTCCCGAACATAGTAGCTGTTAATATCGAGTATGTTATCGATCATATAGCCCGGAGTTTTTCGCTCTTCTTCCGTCGGTTCGAATTTGAGCATTTCATGGCCTTTGAGGTTGAGGAAGAAATAGCCTACCGCTGGATCTAGATCGAAGGTGAGATAGGGGCTTTTGCGAAAATAATCATGAAACAGCAGAATCATCCGCGGCTTCAAAACCTTTTCCGGAACAAGAAGCCTTCCGGTGGTTTTGGATCGATTCAAACCTTTGAAGCTTACCGAATAGCCGATGAAACCCGGCCTTGGTATTTTTTTTCCCTGCTCAATAGCCGCGTCAATGGGAATATCCCGAAGCTGGCGGATGGAATTGTCCCAGAATGCCTCGAAATCTTTTTCACGGTCAAGCGATGGGAATTGAGAGAAATATGTGTCGAAGTCGGTAATCAATTCGGCTTCCTGAATTTCAATTGACGAGTTTATAAATAAAATAGCTGTTGTAGCTCATGCATACATACAAAATGCCGATGAGACCTGCTGTGCAGACAAGAATTATAAGCGCCGCAGCGAGCGCCTTAAGTGGCCGCGTGGCGATATGTACAATAATACGTTTGGCGGGAATGCCGTCCCTGACAAGCGCGATTATCCTTCGGATGAGAAGGAAGAGCAGAAAGGCGGCAATAATCATCCAGAAGAGATCCCCAAAAAGCAGAAGAAACGTTTCCTTTTTTGCAATGGCGAAAATTGCAATGGGAAGAATCAGAATATCCATCACAATTATCGAGGCGATGGCGGAAAGAAAAATAAAGAGAAAGAGGACATATCCTTCCCGCAACCTGTCTTTAAGTTTTTTTGTTCCGCTATTCGTCTGATGAAAAGAGGGCGTTATTTTCATTCGTCTTCTTCCCTGTCTTCTTTTTTATCTTCCTTCTGGCTTTGCGGAGCTTTCTCTTTGCGATCCCAGAAGTCTTCCTTTTTGCCGCTTCGCCTATCTTCCTCTATCGGGACACCCAGTTCCTCAAGCGCGTCTTTTGCCGCGCGCTGAACCCTTGTGCTCGGATCATATTTCATTCGATATTGTAAAATGTCAATTGTTCTTTTCCCTCTGATTTCCTTTAAAAGCTTCACCGCCTGCAGCCGCACCTGCTCGTTGTTGCTCCTTGCCGCGTTTTCCAGCCGCGGGAAGATTTTTCGATCGCCCATGCGCGCCAGCGCCGCAAGCGAATAGACGTACAGTTTGTAATATCTTTGCCGCTTTTTGAAAGGGTAGGAGTCGATTTCTTTAATAATTTTATCGATTTCTCCGCTGGTGTCGCTGATTTTCATTCGTGCAAGGGAATTGACCGCGTACGCGCGTGCAATTACGTCTTCAGAATCGTCTTTCGCAATGCCGAGAAGAAAATCCCTTGAATCGGTTGCTTCAATCCGGCCGAGAAAAATAATGAGGTTCTGTCGGATGTTTTTTTCAACGGTGTCCTTCTTGATTTCCGCAATGGCAAAATCCTTCAGCTCAATTGCCTTAAATTCTCCCAGAGTGTCAATCAGCGCCTCGCTGTAGTTTGATTGTTTTTTCAGGTCCTGTTTTTTCAGCTCTTCGGAGAGCTTGCTTTTGGCGGAATGCTCCCCGATTCTTTTTATGGCGTAGACTGCGGCTATTTTCACATCCTGTGTTTCGTCGTCGAGCATCTGAATGATTTCCGGAAGCGCTTTTTTAAATTTGAGCTCACCGAGCACGCCTATTGCCTTTGTTTTTATTTCTATGTCGATTTCATCTTTAAGGCTTTCGCGAAGTCGATCACAGAGCCGATTACGGTCGTCGGGATTGCGAATTTTCATGATGGATCCCATGGCATCCATGCGGTCCTGCTGGATGCCGAATTCGAGAGTCTTCTCAATCCATTCCACACGCTTTTTTTCGCGTTCT
>DYLV01000042.1 GCA_020721925.1 Leptospira biflexa | reverse complement strand
AAAAGTGGATCTCCGTACTCGAGTCCAGTTATATTATCTATCTCCTGTCCCCGTACTACGCGAACATCGGGAAAAGGCTTATCAAGTCCCCCAAGATATATTTCCTCGATACGGGGCTCGCCGCGTACCTCACCGGCATAGGGGACGCAGAAGCGCTCCTTAAGGGGCCCATGGCGGGACAGCTCTTCGAGACCTTCGTGGTGTCCGAGTTTGTGAAAAACTTCTACGCCCACGGGGAACGCCCCTCTCTGTCATTCATCAACAACAAAAACCTCTGGGAGGTGGATATCCTGGTGGAACGCGCCATGAAGCTGCGCCCTGTGGAGGTAAAACTCTCCTCGACAATCACGGAAACACATCTTAAAAATTTTTTGCACCTGAGTAACGCCGTGCGGAGCGTTTTGAGAGGCACTGCGCGGAATGGAGGTGCGGGCTGGCTTGACGATGAGCACGGCACGAAACATGCGCTGACTGGAGGTCTCTCATGAGCCGTATCTTCTTATTTATGGTGATAGCGATTGGTATTTTAGCTTTAGGCCTCATAAGCCGTATCTTCGGATTTGGAGTGGTAGCGATTGGTCTTTTACTGGTTTCTCTGTTATTGATTGTAATTGCCCTTGTGTATGATTATCGTGAGTATTTGAGAGAAAGAAAGCATTTTGAGCAAACTTTTGGGCCGTATATTGGTCAGGCCTTCAGGGTTATCAGACAAAACGAAGAGGAGGGCAGCGTTTTAGAAAATAATCTTGCACTGCATGATATTTATGTAGAAAGAGGCATCGTTCATTACGATTGTAAAGTAGGTGATATGATTAAAATTGTACCGTTTCCAAAATTTCGACCGTGTAAAACAATAGATTATCCTTTCGAAAAAATAAATCAAGGTTGAGCCCCTCGTCACAACCCGGCACACGAGCATCGCAGTTCTCACTCCTGACGGGGTTTTTACCGCAGTCTGAGTGGCATAGAAAGGAGCATACAGCAGCACAGGTGCCATGTGCTGACCCACGAACACACAGGTGTTGCACCTGAAGGCCATATTACTGATGCCCGCCCATTCGCCCCGGACCGTGTTCTGGTGAAATACCGTTCTTCGGCCGAAGGCGAAAAGCGCCCCGGCGCCCTCCGTCACTTCCGTCGCTCCGGCTTGACACTTCTGAACGTGTCACCCCGTGTTGGCGTGGAAAATACCCTAAAGAAGCTCCGGCGCGATCCTGCGGTACTCTATGCCGAACCAGACTACCTTGTCGAGGCACTGACGGTGCCCGATGATTATTATTATCAGTACCTCTGGAACCTGATGGATATCGACATGCCCTCGGCGTGGGACATCACCATGGGGTCCCGGGATATCGTCATCGCCGTTATCGACACGGGCATCGATTACACTCACCAGGACATGGCTGACATGTTACGGTCCCCGGCGGGACCCTTCCAGCGATCCAGCGGGGCCGCTTATGGCTTGCGGGCGTCGATATCGCCATCAGCTCCACTGCCGATCCCGGCAGGGATGTGATTGCTCCCCTGTCCGGCGCCTCCCTCGTCGCGGCGGAGTCGGAGTCATCTTTGGCGAAATGCGCATTCCTTTCGATTGCCTCGTGATTTACTCTAAAAGCGCATAAAATAGCTCGGAAAGTGGCAGATTTAAAGCGGAATTTCTACGCCTGCAGAGCACGTCACGAATGATGGCAGGAATTGTATCAAATTTTTTAAAAAAATAATACTTGCCAATACTTTTCGGATATTGTATATTTATTGCGATATTTACGGGAAATAAACGAATACATAATGTGTGTGAAGCTGAGAAGAGAATAGCATATTTCAAAGGGGGTTTGGCAAAAAGGCATCATAACCAATACAATCTTATGATGCGGTAAATAATTTTGCACGTATAATATTTAATTTTAAATTTCAAGGAGAAGGGTATGAAAAAGTTTGCTGCATTAGCATTTGTGGTGTTTGTCGTTGCGAGCTGTGGAGGGCGCACCCAGTACCTCGACGCGACGAAGGATGAAGGTTCGCGCGAATGGGGTCCGAGGGAAGTGAAAACGACTGTGGCAAAAATGGTGGGTTCGCTGTACTCCTTTCTGAAAGATGAGTACAAAAAACCGGCGTACCTTCAGGTGAAAAAATTCCGCAATCGTACCTCCGAGCACATCGATACGCCAATGATAACGAATGAAATCGCCACCAACCTCATCAAAAAGCGCATTAAGTTTATTGATGACACGATGACCAAAGATACCCTTGAAGAAATTGAAAAAGGCATGTCCGGGATGTATGATGCCGATACCGCAGTTCCTGCCGGGATGCTCAAGCAGCCAAACCTCTGGCTGACCGGTGATATTCGCGATAATGTACGCCGGGTTGGAAGCAAGCAGGTGCAGTATCTTGTAGTAACTTTGAAACTGGTTGAGCTTGCAACAAGGATGACGGTGTGGCAGGATCAGCAGGAGTTTCTTAAATCTTCGAGCGCAACGAGGGTTTCCTTTTAAGTTCAGACTTGAATTTTTGATTAGCCCGTGATTGGGTTATACTAAATGAGGAGACATGCAATGAAACGCAAAGTCAAGGTAGCATGTTCCGTTTGTGCGCTGTTCTTTTTAGTGCTCTGCAGTGCCAACTATAACGAGATGATCAGAAAAGCGGAATCCACATTCTACAGCGGCAATTATCTCGATGCTGCGCGGTCGATGCTTCCGCAGATTAACTCCGGGGGCAAGGATCAGCTTCTCTTTATGATGGAGGCGGGGTTGATGCTCCATGCGGGAGGCGATTTTAAAAAGAGTACGGATGTCTTCACCCAGGCTGCAAAACTTGCCGAGGAGATAGCAATCAGCGTAAGCAAAGGGGCTGCGGCGCTGTTGCTCAACGAAACGGTAACAAACTACCGCGGCGAAGATCATGAACGTGTGTTAATTCACATGTATCTGGGTCTCGGTCGCATGCTTCTCAATCAGAATGACGAAGCGCGGGTTGACTTTAAAAAGGTCAATGACCTTCTGCGGGCGCTGGTTCAAACAGGTGGCAGGGCATATAAGCAGAATAAGATGGCGAAGTATCTCACCGCAATTGCGTTTGAAAATAGCGCCGATCTGGAAAACGACGATAGCGATCGCGAATTTGCGTATGTTGAATATAAGCAGATTCTTTCCCTCGATAACCAATTACCGATTGTCTATCAGGACCTTCAGAGAATGGCGAAACATTATGGCGACACCGATCTTTTAGGGCAGTACCGAAGGTATAACCCCACCTTTCTCAATACTATTCCAAAAGATGCCGGTGAGCTTGTCGTAGTGTTTGAATCCGGCAAAGGGCCTATCAAAGTATCGAGAGGCCCGCTCATGTCGGAACACTCTATGGCGAATGGAATTAGAGTTGCAATAAACGGTTTGCGAGGTGCACAGGCGGCTTCTGCGGCGGCTATCATGGTATCCTTGAACAAAGCAGAAAATCCAATTCCAAAATTTCAAAAACGAGAAAACCGGGTGAGCCATCTTGAAATTGTCGTGAACGGCAGTAATGCGGGCAGAACCTATCTTCTTGAAAATGTGGAAGATACCGCCGAAAATAATCTGGAAGATCAGTATAAAAGAATGGTGACGAAGGTTGCAGCCGGAATCGTGACGAAGGCGGCTGCATCAATTGCCGTTGGGCTTGCCGCAAAGAAGCTGGCTGAACAATCGAAACAGCTCAAAGGTTTTGCGGGCATAATCGGTGCGGTTGCAGGTGCAGGCACGGGTGCGGCGCTCATTTCGCAAATAAAACCCGACCTTCGCTGTTGGCATACCCTCCCTGCGAATTTTCAGCTTGGAAGGGTATTTTTGCCTCCTGGCGAGCATGATATACACATCAACCTTATCGGTAAAGGCGGCGGTATTGTCACCACGCTTTCGAGGAAAGTAAATATTGAAAAAGGGAAGAGGCAGTTGTTCAGTCTGAGGACGGTTTTTTAGTGAAAATTTTTTCTTGAAAAATAACCCCCTTTTTGGGCAATTGTCAAAAACAGTTATGACTCCACCTTATCAGTAATGAGGTGGAGTTGTTTTTTACCGATTGCCGTATCGGGGGTTCGGCTATGGAATCAGAGGAAATTCGTCCGGCAATGGGGAATGCACAATCGCCATTGCATCCTTCCTTCGACGTGTTTGAGAGTGTGAACTTTCCCGTCTGCGTGATTGGTGCCGACGGCAGTCTCATCGCGCGCAATGGAGCGTTTAAACGTCTGTTCGATGGAGAACAACGCACGCCGCACTTAGATTTGACCAATCCTTTTTCCCCTGAATATCGAAGAAAAATTGCAATCGCCTATCTGCGTGCCCGTAAGGGGCAGAGGCGTAATTGCTACGCCGTAGTGAAAACCGCAGATGATCGAAAAATGCCGGTAGAGATTTTTCTCTATCCTCTTTTTGTGGGGAAGGAGGTCTCTTCTATTCTCGTATTTCTTCACATACTTCTTGATGAAAAAGAGAATCACATCACCAGATTGTACCCGGCACACAAGGCAGTCCACGATGCCATACCTCCCGTATATGAGTTTTCACCAGCACCTGTGATACGGATGACCACAGAGGGGAAATTGCTGTTCGCAAATCCTGCTGCGGAAAATTTCATAGGGTATTCCTGGATGGAGCTTTCAAATAATCCCAAAATTCTTCTTAAATTAGTTTCGGATTTCGATCTTCAGAAACTTCGAAAGGCTTTTCAGGAAATAACAGACGGGCAGGCAGGGTGCAAGCGCGTAGGCGAAGTCAGGGTGATGGCGAAGAGTGAGACTGAACGGTGGATGAATGCGGTGCTGTATCCAGTTTTCGCCGAGGGTGGCATTCAGGCGGTGGAAATGTTCATCGAGGATATCACCAAAATAAAGAGGCTGGAACAGAAGGTTGCCCTGATGAGCAGAATACGCGTGCTTGGTGATATAACCAAAGGCCTTTTGCATTCTTTCAACAATATGATTAATGTTGTTTTAAGCCGGGCGCAGCTGCTTTTGCAGATTACAGAAAAGGAATCTGTTCTTGAAGGATTGCGCGTCATCGAGCGTACCGCCATTGAAGGCGTTCGGCAGGTGAAGCGCATCACTGATTTTATCAGAGAAGGGGATAGCCTGGAAGAATATTCGGAAGAGTCTTTAATTGATATTTTGGAAGATGCCGCCGAATTCGCCAGAATACAGCAGAAAGTCGATGAGACGGAAAATCGCCGCTCCGTGACGATGGAAAAGGTATATTACATTAAGGCGACGGTGAGAACAGATATCAAACTTTTGCGGGAACTTGTTCTTTCCATAATTTTCAAAGTCTCGCAGTTCATCAGGCGGGAGGGAAACCTATCAATTGTTCTCAAGAGCAACGGAAGCCCTGTGATCTACGTCAAGGCTGTATCCGCTCCTCGGGATATGGAAACCGCAGAAGAAGAAAAACTTTTCACTGGCGCGGACGTGCGTTTGCTTGCTGAAAAGATAAATATAAAAATTATAGAGGAGGAAACTCCTGATTCTTATGCCATTCAGGCGGTTATTCCTCAGTCTGTGGTGGTAGAAAAGAAAAAAGAGACAAATGACGGATTAGTAAAAATTCGAGGTCTCAATGTGATGATTGTTGAGGATCAGGAGGAGCTGCGCGATGTGCTGCAGGAGCTTTTCAACAATATGGGAAACCGCGTGACTGTTTTTGAAAGTGGAGATAGCGCACTTGAGGATTTTCGGGCCAAGCAATATGACCTTGTTATTTCCGATTATGGTCTGGATGGCATTACCGGGCTGGAGCTTGCCGCCAGGGTTAAAGAGATCGATGAGAATGTGATCACCGTCCTGCTCTCGGGTTGGATGCTGAAAGACCTACGTACCTATAAAAACGTCGTGGACGCTTTTTTTGAAAAGCCGTTTAAGCTTGACGATCTGATAAAAGGAGTTGCGCGCGTTATCGCACAAAAGAAAAAATAATCTGGCGTGAGGGTTTTCGCGCAAGCGATGTTCAATCCTGCCATATCCCTTCAAATACTTCAACTGCCGGACCGTTCATGTACACGTGATTGTCGGTCTCGTTCCACTCAATTTCAAGATCTCCTCCTTTGAGATGAACGATGATGGAGCGGCCGGTCCTTTTTGTGAGAATGCCCGCAACAGTGACGGCGGAGGCGCCTGTTCCGCAGGCCATTGTTTCGCCGGATCCGCGTTCCCATGTGCGCTGTATGACTTCTCTTTCGTTGAGTATCTGAACGAATTCAACATTGGTTTTTTTGGGGAAGGATGGATGGTTCTCGATCATTGGACCGTATTTATGAACAGGGAAGTTGTCGACATCGTCAACGTATATGACCGCATGGGGGTTGCCCATCGAGACAGCGGTGATATTAAACTTAACGCCGTCGAGCGGGAGTTCCTCATCAATGACCATGCCGGGGTCGCCTTTCATGGGTATTCGTTCCCTGAGGAGAATTGGTTCTCCCATATCCACGCGCACCTTTGAAACTTTATCATGCCTTGTGGTAAGTTCAACATGTTTGATGCCTGCAAGAGTTTCAATTGCAATTTTTTTCTTTTTTGTGAGACCGTGATCGTAGAGGTATTTTGCAAAACAGCGGATGCCGTTCCCGCACATTTCCGCCTCACTTCCGTCTGCGTTGAAAATGCGCATTTTAAAATCGGCTGCAGTCGAATTCAAAATGAGGATTATGCCGTCAGATCCCACGCCGAAATTCCGATGGCTCATTTTTCTTGAGAGATCTTCAACATTTTTTATTTTTTTCCTGCGCGCATCGATATAGAGATAATCGTTGCCAATGCCGTGCATTTTGATGAATTTAATCATTGTATTTCCTCCCCGCTACTGATTTTGCGCGATCAGGCAAAGCTCACACAAGGTGCTTAACGGATTATATGTTGAATGGGTATCGTGGTGCGATTCCTGTGCACTTTAAATAATTGAAAGATGTCGTTTTTCGTCAATGAAAAAATGTTTCATGGGTTTGGGTGGATTTTTTTGCATTGACGAAATGAGTGAGTGGTAGCAGGAGTATATTGGTTGATGCTGCAAAACATTAGAAAAGGTATTAAGCGGCTTTGCTTCCAATTCAGACTGTTGATTGTAATCAATAAAGCATAAAGACAATTCTGGAGGTAATTATGAAAGTGTATATCGAGCCCTTACAGGAATAATTCTAATGGCCATTATTGGAATTCTCCCTGTGTGCGGCTCAAGAGGCGCTCTATAAGAAAAAGAATGAATACGAGTTGTTCCTCAAGCTCGTCCGGGTTGCGACCGTTGAAGTACTTTCGGTTACCAAAGCCATGCTGGATTTTGAGTTGGGGCTTTCCGGGGAGAAGAGACCGGCGGGAAAGAAGAAATTTGAAGCAGAGAAAACTCGAAAGAAATAGCAGGAAATATGTGTTGACGGAACAGGGTGGTTGGCGTAAGGGATTCACCTCGGTGCCCGGCGGGTGATAACGCTGAGGTGAGAATCGCTTCTGATGTTAGCTGCGATGAGAATTTATTAAGAATTGAGGAGTATCGCCTTGTTTAAACGCGCATATACCAATAAAATATTAATCCATGCCGTGACGCTTGTTGTGTTGGTTTTTGGATGCAGTAAAACCAGCAATGGTCTGAATCAGGGAAACGTGAATACCCTCATCCAGGAGTTTCTAAAAGTGCATGCGAGTTACCGCACGTTCGATGATACCCTTTCAGAGCGCACCCTTGAAAACATGCTCGCGTATCTCGATCCCGGAAAATATTTTTTCTATAAATCGGATGTGGAAAAGTTTATGGCTGATCGCCATAAAATCGACGATTACGTCAGAAATAATAATTATGCGTTTCTGAAGAATATTATCGGCGTATATAAAAACCGCTATCATGAAAAAATAACGCTCTTCGAGCGCCTAATTGGAGTGAATTACGACTTCACGAAAGATGAAATGATGGTGCTGGACCGCGATAAAATCGACTATGTAAAAAATGCCAGAGAAGACGAAGCGCGCTGGAGAAAGAATATCAAGCTTCAGCTTCTAAACTACATGGCGGTAGTGAAGGATGTGGGGCAGGCAAGAGAGAAGCTGAAAAAGAAATATCGCCTTGCGTTGAAGAAAATCGATGGGTTCGATGAGGATAAAAGTTATTCATTTTTTTTGAATGCCTTTTCGATGGCCCTCGACCCGCATTCGAATTATCTCACGAAAGAAGAGCATGAAGACTTCATGATTCAGACAAACCTCAAGCTCGAGGGGATCGGCGTGATGCTTCGTTCGGAAGACGGTTTCGTGATGGTGGAGCACGTGATGCCGAACGGCGCGGCAGATAAACTTCCTGATGCGCTGAAGCTGAAGCCGAACGATAAAATTTTGGCGGTGGCCCAGGGCGAAGGTGAACCCGTCGATGTGATCGATATGGATCTTCGCGATGTGGTGAAAATGATACGCGGTCCGAAAGGCACGGAAGTGCGGCTTACGATCCTTCGAAAAGAATCTGATAAAAAAGAACCGCTCAGGATGGTGGTGCCGATTGTGCGTGAAGTCATCGCACTTGAAGAACAGGCAGCGAAATCGGAAATTCTCACGGTGGGTTCTGGCGCAAACGCGAAAAAAATTGGCTATATTCGGCTGCCGTCGTTCTATCTGGACTTTGATGCCGCTCAGCGCTTCGACCCGAATACGAAAAGCTCATTCCGGGATATGGTGACGATTCTCACCAGTTTGAAAAAATCCAGTGTTGATGCAGTAGTTGTGGATCTTAGAGGAAATCCGGGAGGTGCGCTCGATGAGGCAATCAACATCGCAGGGCTTTTTATCGATCGCGGGCCGATTCTGCAGATCAAAGGAACAGATCGCTGGGGCAACCGCGATTCCATAAAAGTTTTAAACGATAATTATCCGGGGGTTCTCTACGCAGGTCCACTGGTTCTTTTAGTGGATAAGTTTAGCGCAAGCGCCTCGGAAATTTTAGCCGGCGCAATCCGCGACTACAAACGCGGGGTCATCATCGGACCTACGAATACGTTCGGAAAAGGGTCGGTGCAGAGCTATCAGCGTCTTTTGGATGGCCTTCTGGGCGCGATTAAGATCACCACGGGCATTTTCTATCAGCCGGCCGGGACATCAAATCATTTATACGGCATCCAGCCGCACATCATTGTGCCAGATATAAGCGCAATATGGAATATTGGAGAGGACAAGCTGAAATTTCCGCTCAAGTGGGAAAGAATTCCTTCTACGAGTTTTATGCCGGAGCAAAAATATGTCAACGGACAGATACTCGGTTCGCTCATTTTGCGATCCACGGAGCGAATCAAAAAAAGCGAAAAATTTAAAAAACTCCAGGAGAAAATCACACGGTTGAAGAGCGTGGTTAACTCAAAAGTAATAAGTTTAAAGAAAGAAGCGGATTCTTTTGAGCAGGAGATAAAAGACGCCGAACACGAAGCCCGGCAAAACAGGAAAAAAGGCCTTGTCGATCTTGAAAACGACCTTTTCCTCCAGGAGGCGCTGAATATCACGGCGGACTATGTGAGGCTTGTAAGGTAGCGCGTTTTTTTGATAAACCCGTTAGATATGATGGTAAACAAGAAAAGCTCTCCATGCATGGAGAGCTTTTTGGTCAATGCATCCGTATTCTAATGGTGATTTACGGGATGCGTTTCGTGAATCCAGCTTCCTCTTTTCAGTTTGTGGCGAAAATTCGTTGTGTCGTCTTCGATTATTTTCCGCAGATACGCAATGTGGCGCTCGATGGCGTTCATGTACAGATTTTCATCGATACCGAAGCGGCGATTGAAATGCACGCGTGCGTTTTGATATACCCCACCGTAAGACCCTTTTAACCTCTGGAGGGTGATTTCGTAAAAGTCGATTGTTTTTCGCAATATGTCGAATTCGGTATTGAACCCTGGAATGCCTGCTTCCTTGAATTCCCTGTAGAGAAAGATCAGTTTTTCAAGATATGCCCTGTCCGACATTTGACCCAATATATCGGCGGTACCTAAAATACATCCTGCATAGCGTTCGTCATCAGAAGCAAATTCGATGGTATCGAGATCGACATTCAATCCAGTGCAGCGGATGAGACGAGAGATGATTGCAGTGTCGTCATCTTCCAGATTAAACGCAGGGGCGTTTTTTTGCACAAAAACAATGCTCCGTTCCACGTGGTTTGAAGTGTATTTCGCACCGGTACCTTCTCTGTCCCAGCTCTCCTGAATGTAGCCAGTATCGTGGAAAAGTGCGGCCAGAAGCAAATTCACACATAATTCATGCGACAGGGGACGGGTATTTGAACCACCGTCGGCCAGACGGGCCGCGGCAAGAAGCGCGTCGGTTGTATGGGTGAAATCATGGTATTCAGTGGTGCAGGCGAGGTATCCGGGAAATTTTCCATGAAATAATCTTTTTGCAAGGCTAAAGCTTTTTTTTACCGGCGAAAAAAAGCTTATCGGATAAAGTGCCTTAAAAATCTGTTTCACTTCTTGAATAATCGATTCCGGCTGACCGGTATCCACAAGGCGAGAAAGCTGAATATCCTGTTGTGTCTGCATCGAAGCCTCCTGACGATAGCGGTGTATGCGGATTTTATATGTATGTATGATGGTGCAATATCAACAATTCCGCTCTTATCAATCTCAGGGTAATATAATCCTCTCAAAAAAAGATTGATACATACCTGGATTCTCCACCGGGACTATGTGAATAAAATTTATGGACATACATGATTAGGTATGGATTATTATTGACCCTTAAGATTCCAATTTAACACAGTTTCTCACCTATCATAAAGGATTTTGTTTTGCAAGAAAAAAAATTTCTGAAAGTACTTTTCAATGATTATTGAACTTCCGGTATAGATTAACCTTTTTTTTCAATCGCCAGCCGATAAGCATAAAAAGGACAATTGCGAGCATTGCGAGAGCTGTCCCCGTGAGGTAGTCTTTGAAAAGTATCTTTCCCACCGAAAAGAGGGCAGAATACACCATGACTATGCTCATACACCAGTCCAGGAAATACCCGCTGAGCTTTCTTGTTGGCTTACCTGACAAAAGTGAAGCGAATGGCTTCCAGCCAGGGCCGTCCGGATGTACGCGAAGAAAGAAGGATTCGAGCACCGCACGGGTAACCGGAGCGGTGAGGAAGGTAACCGCAATCCATGTGATTGTGGTGCTGGTCACTATGAAAAAAAATGTGGAAGGGAACTCCCAGCCCAAAACGAAATGGGAAAACACATAGGAGAAAAACGGCGCAATCATTGCGGATATTTCCGACCATGCGTTTATGCGCCACCAGTACCAGCGGAGGATGAGAACCAAACCGATCCCCGCGCCGCATTCTATGATGAAAAGCCATGCGCTGGATATGGATTGAATCACAAAAATGAGCAGGCTGGAAAGAATTGCAAGAATTGCGGTAGTGATGCGCGAAGCAAAGACATAGTGCCTGTCGGTTCTATCGCGCGCAATGAATCTCCGGTAAAAATCGTTGATGAGGTAAGAGCTTCCCCAGTTAAGATGTGTGGCGATGGTGGACATGTAGGCGGCAAGGAATGATGCCATAAGAAGGCCCAGAAGCCCGGAGGGAAGATGGTCTCGCATGACAAGCACAAATCCGGTTTTTTTCGTTGCGAGAGCCGCACCTGCGGGGGCAGTGAGGGGCAGGTCGGGATACAGTACCATGCTCGCCAGCGCCACAAGTATCCATGGCCATGGGCGGACAGCGTAGTGCGCAATGGAAAACCAGAGCGCAGCCAGCACCGAGTGGCGCTCATCCTTCGCCGACATCATGCGTTGCGCTATATATCCGCCGCCGCCTGGTTCACTGCCGGGATACCAGGAGGCCCACCACTGGACTACAATATGCGCAATAAAAGAAGCGAAACCTAAAGTGAAAACACCGACCGCTGCAGTGTGCTCTGCCGAAAGGCGGGGAAAAAAGGAAAATACTTCCCGGGGAAGTTTTTGCATGAGACCATCGATGCCGCCGATCTGAGGCGCCTTGAGAACCACTATCGCAAGGATGATACATCCGCTCATGGCGATGATAAATTGAATGAAATCTGTCACCACCGCACCCCATGAGCCGGAGAGGGTGGAATAAAATGCCACAACTGCCATTGCGAGCAGTACCATTGGAAGGATGCCCCGTTCAACACCGAAGATGTGCGTGAGAATTTCCACAAGGGCCACATTGACCCAGCCCATGATGATGCAGTTCATAAAGACGCCGAGATAGACGGCTTTGAACCCGCGGAGAAATGCGGCTGGTTTTCCGGAATAGCGTATTTCAATGAATTCCACGTCGGTGGTGATGTGCGCACGGCGCCAGAGCTTTGCAAAGAAGAATACCGTGAGCACACTTCCTGCAAGCATATTCCACCAGAGCCAGTTCCCCGCGATGCCTTTTGTGGACACAAGTTCAGTGACGGCAAGCGGCGTGTCTGCGGCGAATGTGGTGGCGACCATCGCGGTTCCCGCGAGCCACCAGGGGAGATTGCGGCCTGCAAGAAAATATTCATCGGTGTTTTTCCCCGCGCGCCGGGAATACCACATACCAATTGCCAGGCTCGCAAGGAGAAACAAAGCTATGATGATGATGTCAAGTATATGCAGCATTGAATGCAAATGATGCAAATGATGCGAATGAGGAAGCGACATTGCAAGCATTTTATTAAAATGAATGTGAGGTTTTTCGAATTTTTACCTGCGAGGGAGATGTGTCGAAACGATAGAAGGTTTTTTTTGATGAATACACATAAAAATTTACATAAGGGGGTATTCAAAATTTATTGATTTATTCCATTGGTGATGATATATTGGTACTATCTTCTGCGATCGGATTTTGTGAGTGTGCAATTGGTGATCCTTCCGCGATAGTATACATTCTTTTTCAGGATAGTAGCGATGAATAAGGGGTGGTATAGCCGTGCTGTTGACAAGCCTAAGGAGGAATGCGGCGTGTTTGGCATCTATGGGGTGGCACATGCCGCCAATCTCACATATCTTGGGTTATATGCCCTGCAGCACCGGGGGCAGGAGTCGGCGGGGATTGCCTCTTCGGATGGTCATCACATCTACCGTTACGCCGGTATGGGGCGCGTGGTGGATGTCTTCAAAGAACACCATATACAGAATCTCACCGGCCACATTTCAATAGGACATAATCGGTATTCAACAACAGGCTCTTCCTTTTTACGCAATGCCCAGCCGCTTCGCGCCGATTCGATTATGGGGCCGATTGTGGTGGCGCACAATGGGAATCTGGTTAACGCAGGGGAACTTCGCCGCATGCTCGAGTCGCAGGGATCGATCTTTCAGACGTCAATTGATTCCGAAGTGATTGTGCATCTCATGGCGCATGCGGGGATGGCGGATTTTCTCGAGGCGCTGATACATGCGCTCAGACAGATTCGGGGAGCGTACTCGCTTCTGGTGATGAATCGCGACACGATTTATGCGATCCGCGACCAGCGGGGTTTTCGGCCTCTGGTACTTGGGCAACTTCATGGTGCGCCGGTGGTTGCGTCGGAAACCTGCGCATTCGATATCATCGACGCAGAGTACGTGCGCGAAATCAAGCCGGGCGAAATTCTTGAAATCGGCCCCGGAGGAATGAAGTCCTATTTCCCCTTTGAAAAGTGTGATGAGTCGCTGTGCATTTTTGAATATATCTACTTTTCGCGGCCCGACAGCATTATCTTTGGAAGCTCCGTACATGAAAAGCGCGTGAATCTGGGACGCTTCCTTGCCCACGAAGCGCCTATCGAAGCGGACATCGTGGTGCCGATTCCGGATTCGTCGAAAAGCGCGGCGCTCGGCTATGCACGTGAATCGGGCATTCCGTACGAGCTGGCGATGATTCGAAGCCATTATATCGGCCGCACATTCATTGAACCGTCGCAAAAGATTCGCGATTTCGGGGCAAAGATAAAATACAATGTGGTGGAGTCCGCAGTCAGGGGGAAACGCATCATCCTTGTGGATGATTCCATCATGCGCGGCACCACAATGAAAAAAATAATAACCATGTTCCGCAAAAAAGGCGCGAAGGAAATTCATGTGCGCATATCATCCCCCCCCACAAAACATCCCTGCTACTACGGTATTGACATTCCCACACACGATGAACTCATTGCATCGACAAATTCCATTGAAGAGATACGGCGGTATCTCAATGTAGATTCGATTGCGTACATGACAGTTGAATCGATGCTCGCTGCGGTGAACATGTCCGGATGCAGATTCTGCACTGCATGCTTCGACGGCTCGTATCCGCTCGCGCGCGACTTCTGCGAGGGCAATCAGAAATATCTTTTCGAAGATGTGGCTATGAGCGAGTATTATTGAGCTGTGCATGCAACATGCAATATGAAAAAGTGTGCGAAGCTGCATGATGACAGTGTTGTTGATAAAGGAGGATGCGTGGTGTCTCATGAAATCACGCAAGCATGTCAGCTGTGCGGGGAGTGTTGATTTTCATCGCACCATGTACATTATTCTTGATACGAAATTTTAATTGCTATCTTAAATGAAGAATATTTTATCATCAGACAAGTCTTCCTTTTTAAGTATTTTTGGATATACCATTGCCATTTTGCAGGGCTTTTTTGTGGTTACTCTTTTTGCAGTAACCCTGATTGGAGAAAGACATCCCTGGTGGCGCTTTCTGGAGGAGTTCAGGGAACAGTCTCTTACGTTGTGGTTGGTACTGATACTTGTTACCGTGATATGCTGGTTTATTGAATACCGAAAACAAGATAAAACAATCTGGGGTTCACTCTGGAGAGCATTTGCGGTAAATTTTGGAGTTTATGTGGTATCTGTATGGTATTTATCAGGATTTTTCTCGCTGAAAAAAATCATTGTCGAATACCTCATGATGCCAGAGAAATTTTATATCTGGTATCATATATCCAGCATTGGTATTATCGCAGGGCTCTTGAACCTGATTCCCTTTACAAGAGTGGAAAGCAAAAAAATTGTGGCCTGGTATTTGCCATACATAGACAAAAAAGATACATATGGTCCCCCACTTAAACCTTTTCTTGGTATCTTTGCCCCCTGGTTTTTGCCATTTGTGCTGATCATTCCTTTCGCTGATTTTCCATTTCACAAACGTGTGGAATTCGTCAGAAAGTCATTGCCGTCGGCAGTGGTGAGTGTGCTGTCAATACTCTATGAACACTTGAATAGCAGAATACCTGTTGGTGACCTCTTTGCCAGATTGCTTGTATATGCATGGACTGTTTTGCCTTTAAGTTATGTCCTTGGCTTTATATATCTACTTTTGCTTGAAGATATTGTAAGGATTGATTATGGCAATAGTGTGCACCATAAAAATGTCGTCTCTGATTCTCTGACCATTATATTTTTCTCATTGGGATTAGTGTATATACTGTTTCATATTTCCTTTTTCCATTAATTGAACATATAATAGTATTTAAAGCGGATGTTGATAGATGCGATGAACTTATACGGGATCATCAACAAACTATTTCATTGGTTATGCTATTCTGGGTACAAAACATCGGCAAAGTGGGAAGTATGCATTTGCGGTTGCATAATCATGTTTGATTAAGTGCCGATTTCCCCTCACTCCCACAGCTTCGTGCGGATCTTAAGATCGTGCCGATAGTGTTTGGTGCGGCTTGTAGAAAAGTTAAGATAATCTTGAATTGCCATTACGGAAAATCCGGATTTTTCGAGAGAATCAAGCCCGCTTATGGCCGCCTGGGCACCTTCAAGCGTGGTGATGTAGGGTACCTTGTGTAAGATGGCCGCGCTCCGAATGGGCTTTGAATCCAGAAGGGAGCGGCGGTCGGCGGGGATGTTTATCACCAGGTCTATGTCGCCATTTTTGATGAGGTCGATAATGTCGGGCTTCCCCTCGCCAATTTTCGGTATGGTTTTTGCATTGATGCCGTTTGATTTAAGCACGCGCGAGGTTCCTTCCGATGCATATATTTTAAATCCGAGTGAGGCAATCGTCTTTACCATGAAGATGATATTGCGGCGCATGCTGTTTTTCACGCTGATGAATACCGAACCGCTGCGGGGGAGACGGTTGTCCGCCGCTTCCTGAGATTTGGCGAACGCGAGGCCGAAGTCTTTGTCCAGGCCCATCACCTCGCCGGTCGATTTCATCTCGGGGCCGAGGATAATGTCGGTGCCCGGAAATTTGTTGAAAGGCAGAACGGATTCTTTCACCGCAAAATAATCGATTTCTCTCTCGCTGGCCTCTTCGAGTTCGGATAATTTTTTACCCGCCATTAGCTTTGCCGCGATCTTTGCCCAGGGGATGCCGGTTGCTTTTGAAACGAATGGAACGGTACGGGATGCGCGTGGATTTACTTCAAGCACATACACGTCGGATTCTTTGATGGCGTACTGTATGTTGAGAAGCCCCACCACCTGCAGCTCTTTTGCGATGGCGATGGTGATGCGGCGAATTTCGTTTACAATGGTATCGGAAAGCGTATGCGGAGGAAGGACGCAGGCACTGTCGCCGCTGTGGATGCCCGCTTCTTCAATATGCTCCATGATGCCGCATATTATCACATCGTCTCCATCGCTGACCGCGTCAACATCGACTTCAATCGCGTCATTTATGAATTTATCGATAAGAACTGGACGATTTTCGGAAGCGGCAATTGCTTCGTTAATGAAGGCGCGCAGTTCCTCTTCGTCGTACACAATCTTCATCGCGCGCCCGCCGAGCACAAAAGAAGGACGTATGAGCACGGGATAGCTGAGCGATGAAGCGATTTTTACGGCTTCATTGATGTTTTTCGCAATGCCGTTGGGAGGCTGGTTTAATCCCAATTTTTGTATCATGGCGGCAAATTCATCGCGGTCTTCAGCGCGATGAATCGATTCGACGCTGGTGCCGATGATGGGCGCACCGGCATCTTTTAGCTTTGCGGCCAAATTCAGCGGCGTTTGCCCGCCGAACTGCACAATCACACCGGTCGGTTTTTCTTTTTCGATGATGTTCATCACGTCTTCGAAGGTGAGTGGCTCGAAGTAGAGCCTGTCGGATGTGTCGTAGTCGGTGCTTACCGTCTCGGGATTTGAATTCACCATGATGGATTCAATGCCCAGCTCGCGCATGGCGTATGAAGCCTGGCAGCAGCAGTAGTCGAACTCAATTCCCTGGCCTATTCGGTTGGGGCCTCCGCCTAATATTATTATTTTTTGATTGCCGCTTAAAGCGCTCTCGTCTTCTTCTTCATACGTGGAATAATAATACGGCGTGTACGCTTCGAATTCAGCGGCGCAGGTATCTACAAGTTTGTATACGGGCAAAATGTTCAGCTTCTTTCTAAGATTGCGTACGGTACGCTCGTCGGTTCCGAGAAGTTGCGCAATTTGCACATCGGAAAAACCGAAGCGTTTTGCAGAAAAAATATTTTCATAAATTTCATTATTTGTCTTTGAAAGAAGTTCAGCGGAAAGCTCTTTTTCAAAAAGCACAATGTCACGCATATTGTTGAGAAACCAGGGATCGATGCCGCTTGCGTTCGATATTTCCTCAACGCTGATGCCGTTTTCCAGCGCATGACGTATAAGAAAAATGCGGTCTGCTTTCGGTATGCCAAGGCGGTGAATAATTTCTTCTCTTCGCATATCCGCGTACGCTGTCTTTTCGAATCCTTTTCTGCCGATTTCAAGTCCGCGCAATCCTTTTTGAAGCGCTTCTTTGAAGGTGCGGCCAATGGCCATTGTTTCGCCAACGGACTTCATCTGCACGCCAAGCCGTTCGTCGGAATCGGGAAATTTTTCGAAGGTAAAACGCGGAATCTTCACCACACAGTAATCTATGGCAGGCTCAAACGAGGCGGGCGTTTCACGGGTGATGTCGTTTTGTATTTCGTCGAGTGTGTAGCCTACCGCAAGCTTTGCGGCGAATTTTGCGATAGGGAAGCCTGTTGCTTTGCTTGCCAGCGCGCTGCTTCTGCTCACCCGCGGATTCATCTCAATGACCACCATGCGGCCGGTTTCGGGATGTACCGCAAACTGGATGTTCGAGCCGCCAGTCTCAACTCCGATCTCGCGGATGATGGCAATGGCCGCATCGCGCATCTTCTGGTACTGACGATCGGTGAGCGTCTGAGCCGGTGCCACGGTGATGCTGTCGCCGGTATGAACGCCCATTGGATCAAGATTTTCAATTGAACAGATGATGACCACATTGTCTGCGTTGTCGCGCATAATTTCAAGTTCGTATTCCTTCCAGCCGAGCAGCGATTCTTCGATGAGAATTTCACTCACGCGACTGCTTTGAAGACCGAGCCGCGCCGAACGGTCGAAATCGCTATCCGAAAAAACGATGCTTCCGCCGGTGCCGCCGAGTGTGAAGGAAGGGCGTATGATGAGAGGGAATCCCATTTTCCTTGCAATTTTCCATGCCTCGTCGATATTGTAGGCGAAAAAGCTTTGAGGCAGGTCCAAACCGATGCGCTCAATCGCCTTTTTAAATTCGTTTCTGTTTTCAGCTCGCTTGATCGCTTTTTCATCCGCACCGATGAGCTTTACATGGGAGCGCTGGAGGACGCCATTTTCAGCCAGTTCCATGACGGTGTTGAGTGCTGTCTGTCCGCCCATCGTGGGAAGCAGGGCGTCGGGGCGTTCTACTTCAATAATTTTTTCTACAATTTCCGGAGTGATGGGCTCGATGTAGGTTTTGTCTGCTATTTCGGGATCGGTCATAATGGTTGCCGGGTTAGAATTGACTAAAATAATCCGATATCCTTCTTCACGCAGTGCTTTGCATGCCTGCGTGCCGGAATAATCAAACTCGCAGGCCTGGCCAATCACAATTGGGCCGCTTCCAATCAGCAAAATGCTGTGTATGTCGGTTCTCTTTGGCATAATTTATTTAATATTGTAATATTATATTATTTCTTAAGATTTTTCTCCTCTTTCATGAGCGCAATAAATTGCTCAAAAAGATACGCAGAATCGTGCGGCCCGGGAGCTGCTTCAGGATGATATTGCACGCAAAAAAACTTTTGATCCCTGTCCTCCAGGCCTTCGCAGGTATTGTCGTTGAGATTGACATGCGTTATGATGGCTGAACTTTTTTTCAAAACGCTGTCGGTTTCCACGCAAAATCCATGATTTTGTGACGTGATTTCAATCGTTCCAGTTTTGATATTGCGCACGGGGTGATTCGCTCCCCTGTGCCCGAATTTCAGTTTATAGGTTTTCGCGCCAATGGCAAGCGCGATGAGCTGATGCCCAAGGCAAATGCCGAACATTGGTTTGAAGCCAATAAGTTTTTGTATTGTGTCAACCGCGTATGCAACGGCTGCGGGATCACCAGGGCCATTTGAGAGAAAAATGCCGTCGGGATTCAATCTCTTAATTGTATCTGCATCGGTGGAAGCGGGAAATACGGTGATTTTGCAGCCGAGCGCGTCCATAATCCGGAGTATGTTGTATTTTATGCCGTAATCAATCGCAGCAACATGGAAATTGTACGATGAGTTTTTTTGTGTATTCCAGACATACGGTGTATGACAGGTGACGTCTTTCACGCAATCAACGCCCACAAGACCGCTCCACGCGCGCGCTTTATCGACAAGATCGTCCGGGTTTTTATTTCCTTCGCCTGCCCACAGCGCGGCTTTCATTGCGCCCTGCAGACGGATGTGGCGCGTAAGCGCGCGCGTGTCGATTCCTTCTATACCGATGATGTTGTTTTCTTTCAGATAATCGGCAATACTTTTTTGCGATTTAAAATTGGAAGGATATCTACATGCCTCGCGCACTAAAAGACCGCGCACCTGAATGCGGGATGATTCCACATCGGCATCGTTAATACCATAGTTGCCGATGAGTGGGTAGGTCAACGTGACGATCTGCGATGAATAGGATGGATCGGTGAGGATTTCCTGATATCCGGTCATGCTGGTATTGAACACGACTTCGCCCGTCGATTCGCCCGGCGAACCGAATGATGTTCCTTTGAATATTCTTCCGTCTTCTAAAGCGACAATTGCTTTCACGTGCTACCTCGTCGTGGTTGAGCCTGCTCAACAATACAACTTTTACATTCTCATTTCCCCTTAAAGTTCGCCTCGCGCCGTTCTAAAAACGACATCACTCCTTCCAGTGCATCTTCGCTTTTCATAATCGGCAGAAGGTTGGGGAGAAGCTGTGCAAGCGCAGCACGGGTACCGTCAACCCGAGCGATCCGTGAAGAACGAAGTGCCGCCATCACGCCGAGAGGCGCTTTTTTTGCAATGCTTTCAGCTATTTCAATGGCTTTTTCAAGTTCTTTACCCGGCTCCGTAAGCTCTTGCACGAGCCCAAGCCTGTACGCTTCCTCACCGGTGATTTCATCGCCCGTGAGAAGATAGCGCATTGCGTTGCCCCATCCGATATCTTCGAAGATGCGCACCGTTCCTCCTCCCACTGGATAGATGCCGCGCTTAACTTCCAGAAGCGCGAATTTTGCGTCGGTTGCCGCGACGCGGATGTCCTGTGCAAGCAAAAGCTCAAATCCGATTGTGTAGCAGCGCCCGCGGATAGCCATTACCACGGGTTTTTTACAGCGGTTATCTTCGTCCAGGCCTAAAGGATGGATGAGCCCCTCGGGAAGTTCCCATTTGCCGGAGGAAAAAACGGCAGCCCATTTG
>DYLV01000213.1 GCA_020721925.1 Leptospira biflexa | reverse complement strand
CAAATTTACCGGAAGGGATAAACTCCACGCGTGGCATATCAATATCTTCAAAGCCGTGATTTCACAAAGCTTTCCATGTCCGATGCATCCTGGGGGCCAACAAGCACTTCCCATCCGGGAAGCTCGTCTGCCAGCTCTCCGGAAAGCTGAGCAACGTATCCCGGGATGATGAGCCGTTTTTTATCAACCAGATCCCCAACATTTTGTTCTTTGATAAACCCGGCGATTTTGGCAGCGGTGAATTTTCCCGCAGCCCATGCGGTAAGGACGCTCATGCCTTCGCATTCGGGCACCACCAGGTACGCGCTGGTGCCGCTGTTTTCAATCTCTCCGGACACCACAAAGTAGGTGAGAGAAAAATTCGTCGTGACAAATACGGGAGATTTTCTATTCGGCTCTCCGATGGAATATATATTCGGTTCTACCTGTATCGGTTTCTGCGGATCGGTGAAAATGTTCAGTCGAAGCGTGAAAAGGGAAGCCAGAAGAGCCGGATCATAATCGGGAAGAACGATAATACCACCGTATTTAAGAATTTCTGTGACCGCTTCCACCGTATCGTCTAACATATTGCCAGTTCGTATGAATCGCAAGAATGGAAATCCAAGCGGTTTTACGCCATTTCTGATAGCCGCACTGCGCACGATGGTATTCATCTGAAATTGTTCCGAAAGAGAATTGGTGGGAAATTGCAGAAAGAGCCGCATAAACCCTTTTTCGCGAAGCTCTTTAGCCTTTTCAAACAGCTCATCATGCGTATCGGCAGTTATTGCAATCGCGAAATCGTATTTGATCGCGATTTCAACCATCGCATCGCAATTTTTCACATTGCAGCAGAGAATGCTTCCCGAACCGGCAATCTTTTCCGATACGACTCGAATAGTGTCAAGATTATCGCATTTCAGAATAACTGGTTTACTGCTCTGCTTCCAGATTTTTTCCGTGCGGTTAATAAACGCATCAAAATTTACATTGCACGACAACGCGATGCAATCAATCTGAAAAGTCTCACCTACCCGCTCATACGAATAATTCATTGCCGCCTGTAATTTTTTTTCAAATATGATATCATCATCCTCTTCGAATATATGCAGGGCAATAATTGTCGGCCGCACAAAGGTTTTTTCGTGCCGATATAATACCGTCTCCTCTCCCGCAATCAGGCTTTTATTCGGCCCGAACGGAACTGAACGCACCGGGGGTTCGGTCGCCTCGCCGAGCACGCGATGCGCTTCTTCTGAAGCATATGGGCATTCCGCAAGCTCGGCCTTCCTCGCCGCAAGCTTCATCGCAAAGGCCAGACAGGTATTGGATCCGCATTCTTTGCAATTGGTGCCGGGAAGCAGTTTATTAATTTGAAGCCCGGTAAGAGCCATAATGATCTCACCTAACAAAAAATTTTTTCTAACGATTTATAACAATGATTTCGGAGAGTGGAAAATGTTGCAACACAAAATTTCATGATTACCCCTATTCCAATACAATAATACTTTTCTTCATAAAATAAATTGCCCCGACATGGGTCGGGGCATACAAAAGATTGATTATATTTTTCCGCTATTCAAGCGAATGCATGAAGTTGATGGAAATCGCACTCTCTTCTTCGCTCATACCATAGTAGAAATGGATGATGGTGTTCTGGTTCCACGCAATGACCAGACCGCCACCATATGCGTATTTATAATCACCCCAGCGAGGTTCGGAGAATGGATCGCCTGCATTATCATACGCATTACCGGCATCGCAGAAGGCAATGATTTTAAACGCAAATAGCTGTCCCCATGGCGAAGCCTCCCCAAATTGATAGCGGGCTTCGATATTGCCGAGCGTCATGGCGTTTGCCACAAAGCGGTCTTCCATGTAGCCGCGCAATGTTCTATAACCGCCGAGACCATTGTAGCGATTCATCATGAAAGCGAAAGTGCCTTTTTCATAGAATGGCACTTCACCGGATGAATCGGTGTAGCCGATACGACCGGCCAGCACAAAATTTCTAAAGGGCGAAATATATCCTCTTATACCAGCTGTTGAGCGAACATAATCATATTCAGAGCCGAGAAAACCGCGGCTTAACTCAAATGCATAATCGATATAGAAACCGTTTTTGGGGTCCGGTTCAAAATCGCGCATGTCGATCGCAACGCCAAAGCGCGCAAAGCTCGTCCAGCCACCATCATAACCTGTTGGCCTCACTTGAGACAGAAGTGTAGGCGCAGTCTGTCTGTAAGAGTCGCCTCCAAAAATGCCCATCTCAAATTCACGGCCGTCCCAGGGATCAATTTCCACGTTCCGAACCTGATAGCCTAAAAGAAAACGCAGAAAATCGAAATTGCGATAAATGTCGATTGAGAATTTCGGCGCGGTTATGGTATAGTTGTTGTATTTGTAATTCGCATAATTATTTGCCTTTAACACTTCATCCTGATAATCTTTATATGTATCATATTCTTTCCCTCCAAACGTCAGAGGATATTTCGTGGTATCAGCACCTTGGCCAAAAAAATTCGCATTAAGTTTTTCTTCGTACACCACCGAAGTTTTCACCCTGAAATCGGAACCGAACAACTTAAACTGGTCGATATTAAATTCATGATACTGCCAACCTGCGGTGGTCGCAAAATACTGAATATACATCTGGGTAAAATACGGTGCATAAGCAAAATCAGGATCACTTTTCGAGCCGTTATTATACATATACAGCCGAATACCATACCCAAGCCCCGTATCACTTGAGAAGTTGACCAGAGGCAATCCAGTCGGATACCAGCCTTCTCTTTTTTTTGCGAGGTCCTCATCGCTCATCCGTGCTGCAAGTGTTACATTATGAATTGTAAAAACTGACAGCATACACAGAACACCGATAATACATACTAATTTTTTTCTCATAGTACCCCCCCGTAAAATAATTGAAATAACGAACTCTAACAGCCCATAATGATGTATACAATAGTTTATCAAAGCATATAAAATTCGTCAATCATATTTAGTTGGTATCTTGTTGTTTTATAAATCTTTATGGATTTATGTCAACTGATTTTAATATCATCCAAAAAAATTTAGAAAATATATTTTCTTATAAATATATGATACACGCGTATTTTGAGTGAGAATATAAAGGATATCTGTTCTCATTTAGGTGATGAGGAATGGGAGGTGCATATTTTTATTTTTTGGGGTGGGTTATTTTGTGAGCA
>DYLV01000041.1 GCA_020721925.1 Leptospira biflexa | reverse complement strand
GGGACTACATCATCAAACCAATCACCGACATGGGCGTGCTCGAATACTCGCTGAACAAATGCATTGAACGCGCGCAACTTATTCGAGAAAATCGCCTCTATCATGAACACCTCGAAGATGAGGTGCGAAAACGTACCGAAGAAATCATTGTGCGGAAACAGGAAGTGGAATTGACAAACGAGCTTTTAAAGCGGGAAATCAACGAACGCCGCCTCATCGAAGGAAGGCTCAAAAGCAGTCTCACCAGTCTTGAAAAAACAATCGAAGGAACCATTCACACAATTTCCACCATCATCGAAATGCGCGATCCTTACACGGGCGGCCATCAGAACCATGTGGCTCAGCTTGCCCGTGCAATGGCAATAGAAATCGGGCTTTCCGACGAGCAGGTACAGGGAATCTACTTCGCCGGTCTCATCCACGATATCGGCAAGCTATCCGTTCCTATTGAGATATTGGTGAAACCGGGAAAAATCAGCACACTCGAATCGCTCATCATACAGACACATCCGGAAGCGGGGTGGGAAATCCTCAAAGATATTGCGTTTCCCTGGCCGATAGCGCAAATTGCGCTTCAGCACCATGAGCGCATGGACGGTTCGGGATATCCTTCAAAGCTTGAGGGCAAACACATTCTCAAAGAGTCACGCATCATTGCGGTAGCAGATGTGGTTGAATCGATGATTTTCCACAGGCCATACCGCCCGGCACCGGGACTTGAGAAAGCGCTCGAGGAGATTAGCACCTACAGCGGCATACGCTACGACGCGGAGGCGGTGGAAGCATGTAAAAAAATAATCACCAATCCGAACTTCAGGTTTATCTGACAATAACCGTCTTCCTCACACACCGGTTTTCATTCAAGAGAAGTATTCAAAGCGTAAAAATACAATTTTCTCAACCCGGCGGAAAATCATGGTATCTTTTCCGCCCAATAAAGGCAACTGGACACACTTCGCTTCCGACAGTTATTCCGCAGAAAAATATGCCACCACACCCGTGCAACACTATTTCTCGTCGTTAAGACATACCTGCACATTTTCCCTATTTTTTCAATAATTGTTCTTGCCAACGGATACCCTTTTCTCAAAGTGGCCGTAAGGAGCTGTACCATGTTTACCACTGTCGATCACGCGATTCAAGCACTCGAAAGCCAGAAATATATCTGTTCATTGGAAATAGCCACCACCATCTTTTTAGCAATGAAAATGGAAAAGCCCGTCCTTGTGGAAGGACCTGCCGGCGTTGGCAAAACCGAACTCGGCAAATGCATCGCCGCGGCATTGAACATGGATCTCATACGGCTGCAGTGCTACGAAGGACTTGATGAAGCCAAGGCGCTATACGAATGGGAATATGCCAAGCAGCTTTTGTATACTCAGATACTTAAAGATAAGTTATCGGCAATACTCGAATGCGAGAAATCGCTCGGAGACGCAGTAAACCGCCTTTCTGGCGAAGAGGATGTCTTTTTTTCGGAGCGCTTTCTGGTGCCTCGTCCCATTCTTCAGGCAATTACTAATGTCCGCCCCACGGTGTTGCTCATCGATGAAATCGACAAATCCGACTCTGAATTCGAGGCATTTCTGCTCGAAGTGCTTTCAGACTTTCAGGTCTCAATACCGGAAATAGGCACCATCAAGGCCGATCGCAAGCCCTTCGTGCTTCTCACATCAAATAACGCGCGCGAGATGTCCGACGCGCTCAAACGGCGTTGTCTCCATCTATATATTGATTTTCCTTCACGAGAGCTCGAGGAAAAAATTGTTTCTCTCAAAGTGCCCGAATGCGGCGAAGACCTTGTCCGCGAGCTTGTGAAGGCAGTACATAAGATCCGCGCGCTCCCCATGAAGAAAGAGCCGAGCATCAGCGAAACACTGGATTGGGCAAAGGCACTTTCTTTGCTCGGATGCGAAGTTCTCAAAGAGGATATCGCAATAAGTACGCTGAATTTCCTTTTGAAATACGAAAAGGATATCGAATTGGCGAAGAAAAACCGCAAGGAAATTTTCGTCCAATAATACTACTCAAAATGCGGGCGGATACATCATGCTTCGCGCACACGATAAAAGCACGGCGGTTAAAAATAAATTTTTTGAGTTTGCCGGCGTTCTTCAAGACGCAGGCGTAACCGTATCCACTGTTGAGGTGCTCGATATGTTCGAAGCGCTGCGGCATGTGAACCCCTACGAAAAAAAAGTATTCCGCCAGACTCTCGCCACTACCCTGGTGAAGGATTATACCGATATCCCCGTCTTCAACCGCTGTTTCGAGGAATTCTTCGAAAAGAAAAGCACGCAAAAGGGATTCGACTATGAAATTTTCATTCGCGATGCGTTGAACACGTCATCTCTTGATAAACACCCTCACATGGACGATCAGGCAGGGAAGGAACTCTTAGACGCAATTGATGCCATCGTCGATGCGGCAATCCGGGAACATCCAGATAAAACCCCGAAAGACATTATCAAACTTTTGCTGGACGAAGCGAACACAGCCTCGGGAGCGCTCGGACAGCTCATTTTCAACGCAAGGTCGAGAAGCAGAGACGCATCTGTAGGTGATGATACCGCTTTTTCCGCGGATGAGGCACATGATGACTTCATCGTCGAACTGGTGCGCGAAAGAGTGCGCCGTCGTGTATTCGAACGTACCACCGGACATAACATTCAGAAGCGGGATGAATATCTGCTAAACCGCTATATCTACCGTCTCACCTCCGACGAGATCAAAGAGATGCGCGAACTCATCAAGCGCTTCGGTCAAAAACTGAAAAACAGGATATCGCTCAGAAAAAAGAAGGTAAAACGCGGGGGGATTGATGTGAAGCGCACATTGCGTAAAAATCTACAGTATGGCGGCACTCCCTTTCGAATTTTTTTCAAAGATCGAAAAATCGACCGACCTCAGCTTGTGGTGCTGTGCGATATCTCCGGTTCTGTGAGTCAGTATTCACGCTTCATGCTGCTTTTAACCTATACGCTTCAATCTCTTTTTTCCAAGGTGCGCAGTTTCGCCTTTATCAGCAACATGGTGGAGATAACACACCTTTTTCAGGAAATGGACCCCGAAAGGGCGCTCAATTCCATCTTCGAAGATACTAACTTCACGTATGGATGGGGAAGCAATTACGGGCACTGTTTCACACAATTCATTAGTGAATTCAGCGATTCCCTTACTTCCAGAACAACGGTGCTGGTGCTGGGAGATGCCCGAAACAACAATCAGGATCCCGGGCTTGAAAGCTTCATCCGTATTAAAGAGCGCAGCCGCAATCTCTTCTGGCTCAACCCCGACAGGAGACATCTGTGGGCATGGAGCGACAGCATTGCCGAGCTTTATCTCCCCTATTGTAACGAGATGAAGGAAGTAAGAAATTTTCTTGACCTGTCAGAGTTCATCGATAAGCTGTTCATCGGTAAATAATCAAAAATCGTTTTTCATGTAACATCAGGCAAATCGATATTTTTTTTTGTACCGCATCATAATTGTTGACATAAATAGCCTGTATGATGATGATACTATCATTGGTATTTGTTCGAGAATACAATCACGCGATCATTGTACGGCATCAGTGTCAGCAATACTGAGAGCGACTGTTGCGCATTCCCGGTGGGAGGATTCAATGGAGATTGAAGTGAAGGATATTGGCGAGCACAAAGTAATCGCCGTCAGTGGTGAAATCGACCTTTATAATGTCAGCGATCTAAAAAAGGTGCTTTTTTCAGTTACCGATGGCAGTTATCAGAGCGTGGTAATCGACATGAAAAACGTCAATTATATGGATTCTTCCGGTATCGGCGCCCTTGTGGCCGGGCAAAAAAAAATGAAGGCGCATAACGGTAAATTCAGCCTGCTCAATATCCACGAGGACGTGTTGAACATCCTCAAACTCGCAACGCTGGATAAGTTTTTCACTATTGTCGACAATGAAAATGACCTTCTCTAACGAAAGATTTGTACTACACATCATCAATCCGCGCAAGAGAAAGAAGCTCCCGAACGGCTTCGCAAAAACCTTCCTGTCCATGCTTTTTCGTGACTGAGCAGGGTACGTCTGTATAATCTATGTTTGAACTTCCGTTTCGCACCAGGTAAGGGTGATCCACCACCCGCAGCATATCGAAATCGTTTTCGCTGTTTCCGATTCCTGCTGTGACAATCGTGCCATTCGCATCTGTGAGATAGAATTCGCATACCCTCTTCACCGCCTCACCTTTCCCTGCACCTCGCGCGACGAGATGATAGAACTTTCCACCCCAGCGCAAAAGGAAGCCTTTCTCTGCTAAAGCCGATGAGAGTGTCTCAATTTTTTCTTTCGAAATGCTTCCGGTTTTTATAATGAAAGGCAATGAAAAACGCCTTTTTTTCGCACGGCGCGCGTGCGCATAAGACAGTCCCGTGTATGCGCAGAGCTGCGGCACATCCATGCGCTCGAGCGTTTCAATCTTTCCCTCTATAACCGACTCGATATACGGCACAAGTTTCCGCAGCTTTCGAACCGATAGTCCCACCGCTTCTATGCGATATCCATGCTCTGACGGATATGCAATTCCCGCGCCGTTTTCAAATACAAAGGGAGCATTCAGTTCCAGCCGGCGGGAGACTTCGTGCAGCTCTTCACATGTCTTGCTTGAAACAATCACAAGGGGAATTCTCGCCTCCCGAAGCACGCGTATGCACCGCATAGATATCTCACATGTGTCGGTTCTCTCATCAGAGATGGTGCCGTCATAATCCGAAAATACCAGAAGCCTGCCCATACTCATTCTCCGGACAGATCGAGAAATACTTCGATGCGGTCATTTTTTCTGCGGGCATTGCCGGCGCTCTCGTCAAAAAGCGGCCTTGTCTCCCCCATCCCGCGGAAATGGATGATCTTTTCGTCGATTCCCCGGCTTACAAGAAATTCCTTCGCAACACTGGCCGCTTTTTCGGTACCAATCAGATTGGCTTCATCATCGCCCTCGAAATCGCAGTGAACCTCAAGCGCAACACGGCTCGGTTCAAGCTGCGCAATGCTTTTCGATAATAGGTCGAGAAAGTATTTCAGCCTTTCATCATCAGCGGTTTTTCGGCGAAATCCATAATTGGAATATACTATGTGATGACGCCGCCCGGTCGGGATTATCATAAGGCCGGTGGAAAAGCATTTTCGCGACGAGCACGCCTCATTTCCTGCTTTATCATAGACCATCAACTGCACTTCAAATTTATCAAGTGAAAAGGGTATTTTCCCATCGCTCAATCGTCCGCTCCACCTGATCGATTCCGGAAGCGCTCCCTTCCCGGAATATTTCTTCACTGTTTCACCGTTTTCATCGAAGATATTCATCACCCATCGATCAATCGCATAACGCTCCTTCACATCCGGGAAAATGACCACCGCATCGTCGTAATAATCGCCATCCGGAGTGAACTCCTCTGGACGAACAGAAACGGAAATCCGCGGTGCCGTGCTGTCTATCACGAACGCTTTACCTGTCGATGCGATTGTCTGTGCGCTGTGTTTTCGTATTTCGAGCGAACAGAGATACGTCCCGTCCGCACACCGCTTTCCGCTCATATCCCTGCCGTCCCATTCGATGAAAGCAGGAGCACCCGTTCCCGTCGCTTCGTAAATGAGCTTTCCCCTGTCGTTCGCCACACAACACTTCCATTCGGAAATAGAGTCGGCCTTTTGAAATTTTGTGATGAATCTCAATGATTTCTCTTTCCCCGTCGAAAAATAATATTCATTGGGTATAAGATCAACCGCGCTTTCACACATATCCACGAGGATGTTTTTAAGCTCCAGCTCTTCGTGATTTCCCGCGCTGTCTTCTATTTTGAATGACAGGGAATACCTTCCCGATGTAACAGCCTTCTGCTCAAAGCCCATGCCGTCCCAGACCAGCTTCGCGAAGGATTCATGTTCGCTGAAATGCCACCTGCGCACTTCTTCTCCTTTTTCGCGCATCAACACGGCAACAGCTTTATCGCCCTGGCTCCTTGTGAATGCAACATCAACTTCCATCGGTCTCAATCCCGGACGACAGTGCAGGTGTGCGCCGCGCAGTGAAACCGAAGGTGCGACGGTATCGAGTGAACATTGCCCCTTCTGAATGCGCGAAATATTGTCGTGCTCGTCCCATGCGTGGAATGCAAAATAGTATATGCCATCCGGTAGAACCCGGCCAATTTCGTCCGTCCCATCCCACCAGATGTATTGGGGCACTGCCATGCTTCCCGAGTGAGAAACAATCGATAGCGGAGAGATGAGAAATTTTCGTATGTGGGAATGGTTCCGTGCGCGGAATTCACGTACGAGCTTTCCATTTCTGTCCGTAATCTGCAAAACCCAGCCGCGAATTGCGCTCTCGTCTTTCACCTGAGGGCGGAAAATCATTTCATCTTGAATGCCATCGCCGTTTGGAGAAAATGCAGAATATTCGACATGCAACCGCGCCCTCGGCGGCGTTGTATCGGGCCCAGAAAATCGCACCGATCCCCCAAAATAATGCACCTTTTCGCCGTTCCCCAATGCTACGGCATAATCGATGCTGCCCGCATAATCCAGAACATCCAGTTGAATCCCGCATCCGAGCGTGAAATACTTCGAACTTTCGCCCGCATCGAAGAGCAAGCCGCTGCGAAAAGAAAACGAATTTATAAAAACCGCTTCAAATCCCGTTTTTATCAATCGAATATCCGAAGAGGGGCCAATATCGACACCTCCCATGGCGCGCATAGCAAAAAGCGGCGTACGAAAAAACAGAAGTCCTCCTCCGATTGAACTCAAACGGGTGAGCATCAATGCCGGGTTTTCATTGCCGCCCATTTCAAGATGCGCAATGCCCATATCGATTTCGTGCAACGCAAAACCGCTGCCCGATGGATTCATCACAACACGTGTGAGCAGGCCGAATCGCCCCCCATACGAAAAACTATTTCCGTGCTCGCCCGAGATGATAAGCGATGCACCCCAATACAGCGATCTGGTAATGTCACCGCCGAAGCCCGCGGCAATGAGCGCACGATCGCCTTCTTCTTCGGCAACCTCTGTGCTGCGCTGATAACCGATCATTGTGCCAAAGGAGAGCGGGATCGCCGGCAGTACTATTTCAACCATAGAGGCCGAGGATCCAGGTTCTGAAAATCCGTATGACGCATGTGCCGACCAGTCGCGCAACGGGGCAATTGAAGCAGGATTGTGAAAAAAAATTCCCGGCCCCGTCAAAGCATTTGCGCATCCTCCATTTCCCACCGCCGCCGGCGAAAGAAATGCCGGGATGTCGGCACTGACAGATGTTCGAAAAAGCGCAATTCCGGCGACTGCGCCAATGACTGCCGCGCATTTCAACGGCGTTCGAGAAAGTCTGAATAATTCAATAAATCTTTTAAAGTTCATTTCTTTCGGTCAAAATATTCTTTGAAGACCGATTTGTCAAGCTTGAGCAGGCGAGCTCTGATTTCGTTGATGTTTTCGAAATCGTAGTTCTGATATTCGAAATATTCCAGCATCCAGATGTATTTGTTTATGAGCCTTGGAACTATGTTCGTTTCCTCAATTTTTTCTTTTCCCGATTTCTGGTAGGATTTTTCCAGCGCGTAGATATCGCGTTTGATCGCTTCCACCTGCTGGGAATTGAGCCTCCTCCGGACGTAGAAAATATCCTCGACAAAACCAAAGATGGGTATCCACTCCCTTGGATCCACACCCGATTTGAGGCTTTTCGTAATCTCGATGAGGTCCAGTACGGGTTTGGCGGTAATATATTGCAGATCGATCTCGGAGGGATTTATAAAAAAAGCTTCTTTGAAGCATAGAAGGCTTTTCGGAATCTCGTCAATATGATAATATGCTTCGCCCAAAAGCGATAGAAGCCTCGCACTCGAGCGAAACGAGCTCTTCGCATATTCAAGCGTGTCAACCGCCCTGCGAAAATCCCTTAGTGTGATGAAGCAAATGCCAAGATTAATCAAAAGGTCAAAGTTGTCAACGGTGCTTTCTTCATTTACGAAGGCACGGGTATAGTGTTCGGAAGCCATGAAAAAAATGTATTTCATGGCGGACGCGTATGCGGCCGAATTACGCATGTTTTTTTCAGCGCTGTAATGGCTGAACTCGGCCCATTCCTTCATGAGAAAATCGGCGGTCTCCTTTCCCTCTTTCATCTTCTCAAGCGCATCAAGCCGGTTGATCCAGAATCTGATAGTTCTGTAGGCTTCCGAAACACCCGGGAAATCAGGATTTTTATCCATCAAAAGATCGATTTTCTCCAGAGCTTCGGAAAATTTCCCTTCCTCAATAAGCTGATAGGCCATGTTGGAATTTATTAGAAAGGAATCGTCCGAGAAAGTCAGTTGCCCATCATGTTCCATGTTTAGATTTCCACCATCTTTCCCCATCCGTCAAACGGCATGCCATGAGTAAATATAATCACCTGCCGACTGGCTGAAATACGCGCGAGTATTTCCTTCAGCCGCGTCATTCTGACTTCATCCATAAAAAGAAACGGGTCGTCTAATATGAGCGGCAGCGGTTGGCTGAAGTCAATTAAAAAATCGGTCATGGCAATCTTAATGGACAGATGAAACAGGTGGATCATGCTTCTGTGAAGACCTTCTATTGGCAAACCGTCCACAAGCCGGTCAAAAGCGTCGCTTTCGATCTGCGTGATATACGACTTTTCAGTCATTTCATGAAAAATCTCTTCTGCGCGGCGGGCGATTCCCTCTCTTATGCGCTGCCAGCGCAACTGTTCGGTCTCGTTGAATATTTCGAGAAGAAATATCATCGCCTCTTTTTTCCCCGTGTGCTCTTCGATTTTTCTCACAAGCTTTTTCTTTTTCTCCAGGCATTCCTTTTTTTCATCACTGTGAAAACTCATCGCGCGTATTTCTTCATCGATCCTTGCAAGAAGACCGGAATCATAGGTAATTTCCTGCTCGAGAGATTCAAGTTTCTTTTCAAGTGAAAAAACGAATTCAAGGCTTGCCGTAGCCGAATTATCCAAAGGAGCATCGCCCCCTAACATTTTTCTGTCCTTCTCTATTTCCCCCAAAAGCTCGTCTTTGCGTTTTGAGAGAAGGTCAATTTCCCTTTCCAGTCCCTCCACATCCCTATCGTCGCGCAGCATGTTTTTAAGCTTTAGAATATCCATCTGTAATTCGGTATATTCGCTGTATTCTTCGAAATACTGCAGGAGAAACTCGTACAGGGGCTCCATACCGAGTCCGGAAATTTTCACATTGTTCTCCCTGAGAAGAACCTCGATGCGCCCGCCCAGGTCTTCAATTTTAAGATGAAGATCGGCAAGCGTGCGGGATTTCCCTGCAACCACATTGAAAAAAAGGAGCAGGGCAACTCCAAGAAGCGCAAATCCGAGAAGCGAGGTGACAAACAACGACTTTTTCAGCGGCGAAACAATCAAGAGAACGCCGCTTAGCACAAGAATAATGGCAAGCAGCGAGGCAATAGCGAGGGAAACAACCACGCTTTTTAACAGATTGTTCCGCTTTTCGATTAGAGATATTTTTTCGTTGAGTTCTTCATTCGCATCGCGCAATTCCCGGTAATAATCCTGAATTTTTTTCAAATTTGATTTCTGCAATTCGGAAAAACCTTGGAACTGTGGATATATTTCTGCCGACTTCTGCTCAAGCCTCTCGATCTCAACACTGGCGGCGCGTTCTTCATTAAGCTCATGACGGCGCGATTTCAGGGAAACATCAAGATCGGTTATCCGATGCTGGTTTTCAAGTATGCGCTCCCCTATCTTTTTGCGCTCCGCTATTAATTCGATTTCCTGCTTTTTCTGCGCTATCGATTGTTCAACATTCCGGCGTTCTCGAATCATTTTTTCGTATTTCGAATATTCAAGCTCGATGATCTCAATTCGCCGGTTCAGCTCTTTCAATTCTCTTTCCAGCTTCATAAGCTCGTTTTCAGCATCGCCGGCAAATCCTTCCCGATTATTTCCCTCACCAAGGAAGTTTTTTATGCGACTCCGCAGTGCGCAGAATTCGAGGTCATCTTCAACAAAAAAGCTTCTCAGACCGGAAAGAAAAACCGCGGGAGATCCGTCATAATCGAACGCGGACGGCATATACGAAAGACCACAAAACGCCTGTCCATCTATACGGGAGTAAAAGCGATAAAGCCACTGCGCCCTAAAATCCGATCTCAGCCGCGCCATTATCGATGCGCTGCTTTCGGCATTTCCTTCACGCAAATCGACCAATATAATCGTATCATCGGGTTGACAATTTCCCGAATATATCGCCAGCGACTTGCCGTTATTTTTAACTATTCTGTATTCGCTCTGGCCAGCGTTCACCACCAACTCAAGATACAAATTTTCCCAGGCTTTCTCGTCAAGAAGCAAGCCATCGCCGTGCGCCGCATACATCACATCAATAAGCACACGGGATAGAAGGGTTTTCCCCGAATTGTTTCTCCCCACTACCACGGTAATTTTTTCATCGAATTCAAGAACCCTGTTGTCGAAAAGGCCGGGCTTTGAGATGTTACATTGGCGAATTAGCACTTTTTCTCTTCTCCGCAGGGTGGGGTATCTTTCATGAAAGACCAGAGAACGCGGGAAATCTCATCGGGAGAAATTCCCATGGGAATCTTCCCTTCCCTGTACGCCGAGGCAAGAAGATTGATGAAATCACCCCGAAACGTCTTTTCGCTTTCGTACTGGGCAATAATCGCTTCGAGAGAGGGTTCTGTACAATCATCCACGACAAGTCGGTAGAATCCCCTGCGCATATCATTGAGCTTATCGTTTTCAATGGGAAAATTCCTCATTCCACGCAAATTCACTCTGAGCGATTTTCTTTCGGACTTTTTTTCATCAATCGCCGTCAAAATTCCCGACATCGAATCGAAATCGGAGCAGAAGAGCGTGCATTCATCCACGATGATTGAATTTACCGTCAGCCGCTTAATCTGCGAGATCTTCCCGCCTGAAATCGTAAACGAAAGCGCATAGCGTTCGCCTTTTTCTTCGAAGGAAACCGCTTCCGGCGAACCGGCATAGGCTCCAATGACCCTTCTGTTGTGCTTGAAAAGCTTAAACTGGTGGTGATGGCCCAACGCGAAAAAATCAATACCCGATTTCATCATTTCATTTTTCAACAGCACCATGGCACGCGTTTCAGTAACGCTTCCCGAGAGGCAGACTTCCCCGTGGAAAAGACCAATGATGAAATCTCCCTCAATGCCCTTGCTGAGAAGCGGCAGTTTCATGGAAGAAATACAGGGAAGTCCGACCACGCGAATTCGCTCTCCATCCTTCTCATACACAAATTCCTCGGCAATCACCGATTCGCTATAAAGCACATCGAAGGGGAGATCCAAAAGGGGCTTGAGTATCTTGCCTTTCTCATCGAGCTCATGTTCGCCCGGAGTCATCAATATCTTCACGCCATCACTCGAAAGACTTGCAAGCGCCTCGGCGACCACGGAAATTACCTCAGAGGATGGATCGCTGTCGAAAAGATCCCCCCCAATGAGAAGGAGATCGTGTTCTCTCGCGAGTGAAACAATTCTTTTAAATGTCTCAAGCCTTTTTTCATCGGCGACAGGAGCTTCTTCGCCCGCGCAAAGGTGTAAATCGGAAAAAAGAAGAAATGAAAGCATAGTGCCAGTGAAACCCCATAGATTTTCATCACGCAAATGCGCTCTTTTCGTAAATACGCGGCTGATCTTAAGAAGAGAGCCATGACTCCATAATTATTGTCGAAGAAAAAAAGGAAAATCTTGAGCGGTCACAGGATGAAATACAGATATGACGATGATTGTTTCACATTGGATTTCCCCCTCACCACGCACCTTGCATGCGCAAATACACCATCAGGGTTCAGCGCACAAAATACCCGAATATGAAGCGAATGACAATTTTTTCACCCGGGATGTCCTCGGGAACGGGGCCAAACGTCCGCGAAAGTCTGATCGCATCCAGGCAGGAGTCATCGAGTGCCTTGTGCCGGAGGGAATCCACAATTCTCGTATCGAGCACATTGCCTTGCCTATCCATAATAAAGTACAGTTTCACAAACTGGCTCTGAATGGCCTGAATTCGCATATAGCCGGGCGCATAGCCGGGAATTATCGCATTCGCAATGATGGGAGGATACCAGTTCGAAGCGATTTTCTTCTTCATATTCATGAAATACCTGGCATTTTTGTACATGCGGGTGTTGAATGAGAAATGCCCTTCATTTGAATAAAAAATCGCATTCTGGAAGGTAATATTGTTTCTGTCGGGAATTGCCGTCAAATCCCCACTTCCCCCCTCCCCCCAACGACTGAAGAGTTCATAGCGATAGTGGGTCAAGAACACCGCGATTTCATTTTGCTGGGTAAGAAGAAGTTTCTCTTCGCGTTTTTTCTGCCGTGAAATCCCCGCCTCTCGCTTTTGCCCGCGCTGGCCTTTGCGAAGCACAAACTCAAGCGAGTTATTGAGCCATCGATCACCCTGCTCGGAGGTGATGTGCCCGCGCGCCGATGAATCCTTATCCGAAAGGAGTGTGGTTCTTGTGTACGCCTTCACGTTGTCTTCGTTGATATTCACAATCACATCCCGTGAAGGTCCTCCGGCAAACGCGGAGGG
This sequence comes from Leptospira biflexa, assembly GCA_020721925.1. GTDB lineage: Bacteria > Spirochaetota > UBA4802 > UBA4802 > JAGODF01 > DYLV01. Next base: position 8,279 of record DYLV01000041.1, on the reverse strand, counting down.
GCGGCGAGATCGAGTGAGAAAATCGGCAGCATCGAACCGCGCAACGACGATGCACAGCACCAAAGAAACGTGGAGCATGAGGGAAATCAAAATAACCAGCGGCAGGCGGAGACTGTCGGTTTGAAATTGCATGGCGTGCTTATGTAGTATTACGACATTTCCCTGTCAACAAAGTTACCACGCAGGGAAAATAAGGATTAGTTCGATGATAGTGTACCAAAGCTTTCACTGTCGAGTCTGGCAAATTCCGATAGAAGTTCCTTCTGCTTCGGCGTAAGCCTTTTGGGGACATGAATATTGATCTTCACCAGCTGGTCACCCTTCCCGTACGAACCGAGATACGGGATGCCATTGCCTTTGAGGCGGAAAATATGCCCGTTCTCGGTACCGGGGGGAATTTTCATTTTCGCCTTTTTTCCGCTAATGGTGGGCACCTCAATCTCTCCGCCAAGGCAGGCAACGACAAATGAAATGTTCACCATGTTTAGGATGTCGTTGCCGTGCCGCTCGAAGAGCGGATGCTTTCTGATATGAATCACCACGTACAGGTCACCACGATCGCCATCCTGAGCGCCTTGTTCGCCTTCACCTGTTATTTTCAACCGTGAGCCAGATTCAACCCCTGCGGGAATCTTGACGGTTATCTTGCGTTTCTTCATCGTTAGACCCACACCGCCGCAGACCCGGCAGGGTGAGGTGATGATTTTCCCCGCTCCTTTGCATTTATAACAGGTCTGCGTAATGGAGAAAAATCCCTGGGTTTGACGAATCTGCCCGGTACCATTGCACAGAGGGCATACGGCTGGTTTGCTGCCCGCGGCTGAACCGCTTCCTCCACATGACGTACAGATTTCGTTTCTGGGAATTTCGATCTGCACTTCCCTACCCTGCGCCGCATCTTCCAGATCGATGGTAAGATCGTACTGTATGTCGGCACCACGGCGCGGACGCTTGCGGCGTGTGCCACCGCCGAAACCGGAGCCAAAAAAACCTTCAAAGATATCGCCTAAATCAAAATCGCCGAAGATATCAGCGAAATCGGTGTAGGCACCGCGGCCAAAACCTTCAAACCCCGCAACTCCCTCATGACCGAACTTATCGTATGAGGCGCGCTTTTTCGGATCGCGCAATACCTCATACGCCTCGGTCGCTTCCTTGAATTTTTCTTCAGCTTCGGGATTTCCCTTGTTCCGATCGGGATGATACTTCAGCGCCAGCTTCCTATATGCCTGCTTTATTTCCTCCTCGGAAGCACTCTTAGAAACGCCTAAGACTTCGTAGTAATCCCGTTTCGCCGCCAATTCTTTGCCTCACCAGTGAATTATCGTTTCCCGTCCTTTTTATCATCATCCACCACTTCGTAGTCCGCATCATATACATTCTCCCCACCCGAAGAGCGGTTTTCCTGAGATTGAGTCCCCCCAGCCTGGGACTGCTGTTGCGCCGCTGAAGCGTCCTTGTAAATCCGCTCAGCAAAAGAATGCGATGCCTGTTCGAGCTTGCTTTTTGCCGCACGGATTGTATTGATGTCGTCTGATTGCATTGCTTCGCGCAAATTTTCAATTTCAGACTCGATCCTCTTTTTCTCGGCATCCTCGATCTTGCCCGCGTTGTCCTTTATCATTTTTTCGATGGAGTAGATGAGCGCATCGGCTTCGTTGCGTGCTTCCACGAGCTGGCGCAATTTCTTGTCCTCCTCCGCATGGGATTCGGCATCTTTCACCATCTTCTTGATTTCCTCTTCGGAAAGTCCGCTCGAAGACTCAATCCGGATTTTCTGTTCCTTGCCGGTGCCTAAATCCTTCGCGGAAACATGCACAATGCCGTTTGCGTCAATATCGAACGTGACTTCTATCTGAGGAACGCCGCGTGGTGCGGGAGGTATGCCCACGAGGTCGAAACGTCCCAAAGTTCTGTTCTGACTTGCCAGTTCCCGCTCGCCCTGCAGCACATGAATCGAAACGGCGGGCTGGTTGTCCGCAGCAGTGGAAAATATCTGGCTTTTCTTTGTAGGAATGGTGGTATTGCGCTCAATAAGCTTGGTCATCACGCCACCGAGTGTTTCAATACCAAGCGAAAGCGGAGTGACGTCGAGAAGAAGCACATCGTGCACATCACCGGCAAGCACCCCACCCTGAATTGACGCACCCACAGCAACCACTTCATCGGGATTGACCCCCTTGTGGGGCTCTTTACCGAAAATGCGGCGTACCAGTTCCTGCACCGCAGGAATGCGGGTGGAACCGCCCACTAAAATTACCTCGTCAATATCGCCAGGAGTAAGTCCTGCATCATCGAGCGCGCGCAGGCACGGATCCTTTGTCGATTCAATCAAATCGCCTACAAGCTGTTCAAACCTGGCTCTGGTAAGCGTCATGATGAGGTGTTTGGGACCGCTCTGGTCGGCAGTGAGGAATGGAATATTGATCTCGGTCTGCATCTTGCTTGAAAGTTCAATCTTGGCTTTTTCCGCGTTCTCTTTGAGGCGCTGGAGCGCCATTTTGTCGCTCGAAACATCTATTCCCGTTTGCTTTTTAAATTCAGAAATTAACCATTCCATAATTCGCTGATCGAAGTCGTCTCCGCCAAGGTGCGTGTTTCCATTTGTAGATTTGACTTCGAACACGCCCTCTCCGAGCTCAAGAATGGAAATGTCGAATGTGCCGCCACCAAGGTCGTACACGGCGATTTTTTCGTTTACTCCTTTTTTATCCAGACCGTACGCCAGTGAAGCAGCAGTCGGCTCGTTGATGATACGCTCGACCTCAAGACCCGCAATCCGCCCCGCATCCTTGGTTGCCTGCCGCTGCGCATCGTTGAAATATGCAGGTACCGTGATGACCGCTTTGGTGACTTTTTCGCCTAAAAAGTCCTCGGCGGTCTGTTTCATCTTCTGCAAAATGCGGGCCGAAATTTCCTGAGGGCTGAATTCGCCCGCAATGGTCTTCACCCGCACACCACCCTTTCCATCGTCGAGTACGGTATAGGGAACCATGCGCATCTCCTCGCCCACTTCGGAAAACGCACGCCCCATAAATCGTTTGATCGAACGGATTGTGTTTTCCGGATTAGTAATTATCTGGTTTTTTGCAACCTGCCCCACGAGGCGCTCACCCTTGTCGGTAAACGCAACAATCGAAGGCGTGGTGCGCTGACCTTCGGAATTCTGTATTACGACAGGCTCTCCACCCATCATGACTGCAACACAGGAATTCGTGGTTCCCAGATCGATGCCTATTATTTTGCTCATAACAATGCTCCTTTTACAATTAACAATATATCAACTCTCATAACACGGCACTCACTGCCGCAGATAGAATGATCTAACGTCTTCTTGTACATTGCGCCCTGTCGCATCTCCTTCCGCATACCTCGATACCGGCAAAAGACATCAATGAGCGCTTTGTGCATCTGCACCCTCCCCATTTTCCGCCATTTCCGTATTTTCATCCACTTCCTTTATCTGAACAGGTTTCGTCACCTGAACACGGGCGCTGCGAATCACCAGCTCGCCAAGAGAATACCCTTTTTGATAAATCTTTGTAACAGTTTCCTCTTTTACCGCATCGCTGGTTACAATCTCCACCGCCTCGTTATACTGAGGGTCGAATGGCCTCCCGAGATGATCGATCTCCTCAACGCCATATTTTCGAAGAGTCTCCTCGATGTTTTTTGATATCATTTTCACCCCATCCACGAAAGATGCATGGGCGTGTTCAAGCGATTCACCTTCCTTCACCGAGGAAGACGCATCGATCGCCCGAAGCAGGTCATCATTAATTGAAATGATATCCAGCGCCACATCTTTAATCGCAAGTTTGCGAGTCTCTTCCTGATTTTTGATGACGCGTTTCTTATAGTTTTCGAAATCAGCCTGACGCCGCTGCATCAGGTCTTTAAGCTCGGCAAGCTCTTTCAATTTCTTCTCAAGCTCATCCTTTGCCTCGGTCAATTGCTTCTGCAAGGCTGCCGAATCGCCTTCTCTGGCCGATGAAGCCTGAGAGAGGGCATCTGACTCCTGCGCAGCAGCATTCACCGCAACTGCCTCTTCTTGAGATACCTTTTCAGCCTCGTGATTTCTTCCTTCATCATGCATTGTCCTTTTCTTCACCTTCCACCCCGTCAATTTCAGTATATCTCACTAATTTTTTCGCGCTCTGCCATACAACATGCAACTATCCGCTCCAATATAATCCAAAAAAAAATTTCATTTCGACATCTTCGTCAGAAAATCACTCACCACCTTGCCGGTATAATCGACAAGCGGCACCACCTTCTCGTAATCCATGCGCGTAGGACCAATAATACCGAGCACTCCCACATTCATATTACCCATTTTATACGATGTCGTCACAATGCTACAGCCAGATACTTCGGCTTCAGCAATTTCTCCTCCTATGAGCGTATTGACACCATCATTCTCTAAATTCCGCTCAATAATGTTTCGCAATAAACGCTTTTCTTCCATGAGACGGAGAAGCTTTTTAAGTCGATCTGCCTCAATCATCTCGGGAATTTTGAGTAAATTTTCAATGCCATCGACAAAAAGATCAGGCTGATCGGTCTGAGAGAGTGCAAGCTGGGCAATATCGAGCGCCATTCCCTTATGGCGGTCACCTGAGGCCTCTCCACGAAGCCTGTCAAAGACATCGGTTTTCACATCGAGGAGAGAATACCCGCAGAGCTCGGAAGTAAGATATTTTGCGTAATTACGAACCTCATCGTGAATAACCTTGGCGGAAACCCTGACTTTTTTTGTGAGCACCATCCCCGTTCGAGTGATGAGGATGAAAAGAATTTCGCTGTTGTCCAGCGGTACCAATTCAATATGCTTCACCACAGTAAAATCTGGTTTGGGAGTGAGAATAACACCCGCATAGTTGGACACAAGCGACAGCATTTTTGAAATGGAGGAAAAAATCCGATCCAGGTGCAGTTCCTTTTCAAGAAGTTCTTCCCGCACCCGAAGTTTTTCATTCATCACAAACTCGTAGGTGTCGAGCAGTGAATCGACATAGAAGCGATATCCCTTGTCTGTGGGGATCCTCCCGGCCGAAGTATGCGGTTGCATGAGATATCCGCCCGCTTCGAGATCGAACATGATATTACGCATGGTGGCTGGAGACACCGCGAACGAGTATTTCTGCACAAACGACCGGGAACCAACAGGCTTACCTGTCGTAATGTGCTCATATACCAACGCCCGCAACACCGCGGCCTCACGTTCGTTAAGAGGTTTATCTCCTTCTTTTGATTGCACCATACTCTTCTTATTAGCACTCTTTATTATTGAGTGCTAATAATGTACTGTAATCACCGCACAATGTCAAGTCATAATTATAATTTTGTTTAATATTTTTTGTTAGAAATTAAAATTTTTTCTTTTTTTGTTCTTCTTCTTTTTCTTGCTCCTCAATCTTCTGTTTCATCGCGTCAATGGTGATTTTCGTCTTTTTCGCCTCTTCGGTTTCACCGAACAGCACATGGATTTTGCGAAGCGCAGAGAGAAGCTCAATCGATTTGAGGATATCACCGGTGGCTTTTGTTGACTGCTCGTATTTTGTGCGGAATTTGAGCGCCGCTTCTTTCAAATTGTTTTTGCATATCGCCAGAAGCTGCTGGCGCTCCTGATAATATTCTGTACGCGGATCACGATACTTCTGGGTATCGGAAAAATTGATAAGATTGCGCGTCATCACTGCGACGCGGCCATATAAATCGACGAAAGACCATTTCCACTTCGAGCCGCTGCCCATTCTGTCGACGAGCACGTTGAGCACAGAATTGAAATATTCCACCAGACGAAGAATGTGCGCAGGATTCAGCCTATCGATTTTTTCAAGGTATTCCTCGTTATCGGTCAGCGAGCGGTCGATGTCGGAGCCAACAAGCGTTTCCATCACCTGAAGAGCTTTATAATAGGTCTTCCGGGCTTCGTTGAGCGCGGGCTCCCTTTTAATCTTCAGCATTTCCACCGACGCATCGTTCTGATAGATATAGAGCATGATGATTTTCAGGTATTCCAGCACAATTCCGATGTCTTTATATGCCGAAATACGCGGCATTTTTTTCTTCACCTGCTCGGCTTCCTTTATCCTCTTCTGCGACTCGTCGATCTGTTTTTTATACTGAGTGACGTAATCGTTGAATGCGGCTTTTTCGGCTTTTGAAATTGCCATGTTTCATGTCCTGCACGCACAAGGTTCACTGCTACTACATATTTCGGCCGAAAGCTCACTTTTCTGCATCGCGCATGCGGAAATTGTCGTAAAATAATATGGCGCTTAAACAGCAAATAATGATCAACACCTCCAGAAACCGATGTAATCTAAAAAAGCTCCACTAAAAAGGTGTTTTTATCTTCGCCACATCCTGATAGGAAAAAATCCCGATAAGACAGTTTTAACGTTTTCCTTATCATTTTAACGAATAAAGAAAAATCTGTAATTTTTCTTGACGTCTAAAGGGCTCATACTAATTTAACGCCCTGAAGCTAAAAAAGAGCGCTATGATAGTATATGGATATTGAAAGATATGAGCCCCACACAGGCGGGACAGCCCGCCGTGCGTATTTTTCGAATGAAAAAAGGAGAAAGGCGTGACATCAAAAAACATCGAAATTAAAAAACCTGAAGGCAAACTGGGAATACTCATTCCCGGCCTCGGTGCGGTAAGCACTACCTTTATTGCGGGAGTGCTTTTAATCAGAAAAGGGCTCAACCAGCCAATCGGTTCCCTTACCCAGCTCGGCAAAATCATGATAGGCAAAGGCGATAATGCGAAACATGTTCCTATCAAAGAATTCGTGCCCCTCGCAGACATCAAAGACCTCGAATTCGGCGCATGGGATTTATTTGAGGACAACGCCTACGAGTCTGCAGTAAATGCGGGCGTTCTTCAAAAAGAACATTTAGACCCCATAAAAGACGAACTTGCCGCCATTAAACCATGGAAGGCAGTTTTCGACAGGAACTACGTGAAAAAATTAGACGGCACCTGGGTGAAAAAAGCGCCATCCTACTGGGATTTGGCTCAGATGATAAAGGAAGATATTCTGAAATTCAAGGAAGAAAAGAAACTTTCGCGCATGGTAATGATCTGGTGCGCAAGCACAGAGATTTATCAGGAATCGATTCCTGGCGTTCACGACACGCTCGCAAATTTTGAAAAGGCGCTCAAAGAAAGTAATAAAAAAATCGCACCCAGCATGATCTACGCGTATGCAGCGCTCGATCTTGGGATTCCTTTCGCGAACGGTGCTCCCAATCTCTGCCTGGATGCGCCTGCGCTTCGAGAGCTTGCAAAAAAAAATAAAGTGCCCATCGGCGGCAAAGACTTTAAAACCGGTCAGACTCTCATGAAAACCATTCTCGCTCCGGGCTTCAAAGCAAGGATGATAGGGCTTGATGGCTGGTATTCAACAAACATTCTTGGTAATCGCGATGGAGAGGTTCTCGACGATCCGGAATCATTCAAAACCAAGGAAGTGAGCAAACTTTCGGTTTTGGATCAGATTTTCCAGCCTGAAGAGTATCCAATGCTCTATAAGGACTATACCCACGTGGTGCGTATCAACTACTACCCACCTCGAGGTGACAATAAGGAAGGATGGGACAATATCGACATTTTCGGATGGCTGGGATATCCGATGCAGATAAAAGTAAACTTTCTCTGCCGGGACTCTATTCTTGCAGCGCCGATTGTGCTCGATCTTGTAATTTTCATGGACCTGGCGGCCCGCGCAAATATGTATGGTTTACAGGAATGGCTTTCCTTTTACTGGAAAAGCCCCATCCACGATTACGATAAAGAGCCCGTACACGACCTCTTTGTTCAGCTTATGAAGTTGAAAAACACGCTCCGATGGCTGATGGATATACCGCTTGTAACATACATCGGCACAGAAAGCTACGATTGACAATTACCCGAAAAGCCGGCCTCTTGGCCGGCTTTTTTATTTTTTTTTAATGTGCGCCCTACCAGAAAATGATTTACTTGCCAATTTCTATCGCTCATATTGCTGATTATCTCAACACTGCTCTTCACTCTCTATTTTCACCTTCGTGCGTACTTGTAACAGTCAAATTTTTAACAATTATATTGATGATAAATCTCCAATGAGACTTTTATTATTTCATACTGATATCATTTTTGCTGCAGTCACATGCATATAAACCTTTCCATGTTTTGAGAGGACATTGAAATTTATTACACTCACCCCCCAAAAAAAATTTCCGATTTTGCCACTCTCCTTCGTATTAATAAGTGAAGGGTATTTG
>DYLV01000212.1 GCA_020721925.1 Leptospira biflexa | reverse complement strand
AGGGCGCGATCAGAGTTTACCCCGATTCTAATGATATCGGGGCATCGCGCCGATCACGGATACCAACGGTTCTCCTTCGGAGAATCCCTACCTTTTTAACTGCGAAATTCGCAAAATGACACGAAAAAAAACAACCCCCCCTTATTCCACGACCTCAAATTCAATCCACTCGCTCGCCTTGATTGTCTCGATTTTTCGCGGCTTATTCAACGCCTCGGCCCGACGGCGCTCCAACTCCTTCTTCTCCTCTTTACTCGGCTCCGGTTTCACAATCTCGTTTCCATTATCATCTCGCTCTGGAGGCGGTTCGACATCAAAGTCAAATCCGTCAATTTGTTTCACTTTTTGCATTATGAACCTTATCTTATATTTTCCAGGCTTTATATCGAATAGTTTCGTAATATCACATGTCTGATCATAATTTTTATTGCGCTTGGGACACGCTATTTTATCTGGCACTTTTTCTCCAATCTTATGCGGAACCGCTATGGATTCTTTCCCATCTATTCGGTATAATTCAAAGAACACTCTGATGTAATCTCGAGGAGGATTATCAAAAAAGCTAGGATTTTGATAAGGGAGAGAGCCACAAACATCAGAGAACGGTTCCACATCGAGTTTTTCCAGCCCATCGTAGCGCTTTGCCGGATCCTTGCAACGCAAATAGAAACTGCAATCAATATTTTCCCCTGATTTAAAGCGTAGCTTCGGCATCTCTATCACTAAAGTCGAAGCCGAAAATATTTCATATTGTTGTTGAATTTCAGCGTCACTTAAAAGTGCAGGCATTCCATAGCTCCGAATAAGACAACCACACATGCTCAAGCACATAAATAATATTCTCATTCCACGACCTCGAATTCCACCCAGTCGCTTGTCTTGAGTATTTCGGTTTTTCGCGGCTTCTTCAACACCTCGGCTCGACGGCGTTCCAAATCCTTTTTCTCTTCTTCACTCGGCTCTGGCTCCTCAATCTCATTGCCGTTCTCATCCCGTGGCTTCGGCAATTTTATGAATTCCTCAATGGCATCAACGGTTTCAATAACAAACCTTATTTTGTATTTTCCAGGCTTGATTTCAAATAGTTTAGTAATCTCATATTCTCCCTTGGATTCTCCATCCTGAAATATTTTTTTTATCGCTTTGTCGTCTTCCAACTTGTATTTACAGGTCTCAAGTTTATCCTTCTGTTTTCTATGAAGTTCAAAATATCCTCTTGTATAACCACCGCTTGGGTGCTTAAAGTGTTGAGGATTTTCATAGGTTATCCCATGAGAAGGAGGCACTTCTTCGTTACCACTAAACAAAAGGAAAAAATGACAGTTAATAGCGTCGTAAGATTTATACTTCTCTTTTGATAGCTTTAGAACAAGTGAAGCTGAGGCGAATTCACGAAAATACTCTGGCCCATAAATAGAGTAAACGTTAATGCATAAAAATATTGCAGTTACCACTATATATAACTTTTTCATTGTGACATATCTCCTTTATTTTTTATTTTTAAAATCTATCATATCTACTTCATATTTATTATACTGGTCAAATTGTGGTTCTATTATTGCATTGTAGTGATATGTAGTATAATTGTCGAGAGACTCCATAAGAGAATGATCATAAAAATGGAATATTATCGCTTTATTTTTAGCTTCTGAAACTATTTTTTTCGCAACATTTATAGACCAAGAAGATTCCCCACCTAAAGCTGGATTCAGGAGCCGCGTTCCCTCAAACTCCGAATGTTTTTTGATCTCCTTTACTAATTGACTCATCGTCCTTATCTTGTAAAGGGAAATACTCACTTTTGTCCCCATTGTGTCATCTTCTAAAACAAAAATTTCAGGGGAATTTAATTCTCTATAAATTTGAAGATTCTTGATATCGTTAGCATATTTGATATCCAGTAACTTATAACTTCCATCCCAATGCACAAGTTGCAACACATGACCTGTTTCATGTGCGGCGATGGAGCCGTAATATTGGACAATATTTATTCCGAGTGGCTGCACATATTTATAATCTTTGATTGCTGTTCCAGATTGAATATTGGCGCACATACCGTCATATGTTCTTCCCTGAGCCCGCGGAGTATCCTTATCCACGAACGCAAAATATACGAATTTTTCGTAGTTAATTTTGTCGTCCAGATCACATTCTCTGTGCCTTCTGGCAAAATTTTCAAATGGATTTGTCGTCAGGCTGAAGATTTCATGTGGCAATGATACGTTGTCAACCACGTAATACAAATCGGCGCCGAGTGAATCATTCAGAACATTGTCAATGACATTGATTGTTCCAATCAGCGTATTTTTGCCAACCGCATCTTTGAAGCCTATCATCCTTTCGACCTGCATAAGAAGTTCCTTCCTGCAAGGGGAAAGCCTATTGTGCCCGCTGGTTCCGCCCCAGCTCTCTCGAGTTTTGAAGACGAATCCGCGGTATTCTTCCAACACGGAAAGAGCATCTCCGCTCGTGGCGTGAGGACTTAGCTTTTTCCTGTTTCCATCCGGATCCCTCGGTTCATCATCGTCAGTAGTAACCAATGCGCGGATGCTATCTTGGCTGTTCTTATACATCTTTTGCCAGATACCGCCGGACCAGTTTCCGTCTTCATCAACCGTCCCAACATGCCCTTTCTCCCATGAATCGGCTATTTCATTGCCTTTCCTGTCGTCCGTCCCTACTTCATCCATTGGGACTGTCACATAGTCGTAAATATCGCCATCGTCTTCCACAATAAGAGCATTCACGGTCAAGTCGGGGTCTTTTTCGAACTTTATCACGGCGCTCGCTTTTAGTTTGCCGAAAGAGCCGAAGTCATAACATTCCACTATAATTCTTGCGCTATTGACCTCTTCGACAGTTTCTGCGCTGTCCTCCGTAAGCGGATCAAATCCGGTGAGATCCAAGTTGAATTTCAAATCCTTGTCGGATTCTTCTCCGGCGTTCGCGCAATATCCACTGTGGCTTGTCACTCCCTCAAGATTGAATTTGATTTTTCCTTTCAAATTATTGGGGATTATCGTTGCTCTGTATGTGCGCGAATTGCGTTTATCCCCACCGTTTGGAAGCCAACTGAATGGTGTCTTTGTTAGGTCAAGTTGCACAATCACCAGCGTCATGGAACCTTGGTCTTCGCCGCTCCAACTGCCGCCCTTATCGGCGGAGATTGTGTATTCGCCAGCGGCGATTGGATTTTTTTCATCCTTGCCGA